>JBCBJE010000503.1:0-4726 GCA_038523735.1 Cyanobacteria bacterium J06626_18
AAACGCCCCCCTCACCGTTTAACGCAATGTCATTCGCAAAGCCCTCATCTGGCATCGTAGCAGACCAAACGACAGCGCTGCTAGAGCGATCGATAGCGGCAACTCGATGCGGTCGGCGAACGATTTCGCCATTGACTTCCTGACCCAGAAAATCGGGGGAGGCAATCCACAAAAGGTTGGTAAGCGGATCAAAGCGGATTGACGTACCCGCAAAGACCTCATCGGTTTCGGTAAAGGCGGTCGCGATCGCGCCATCCGGTGTAATCCTCAAGACATCACCACTGGTCACCGAACCCACATAGAGGGTGCCGTCTGGCCCCGTTGTGATGCCATTGGGATAAGCAAAGCCTGAAGGTAGCTCTGTATAGTTCGTTTCTAGCTCCGAGAGACTTGCACAACTTGTCAGCGAGATTAAACACGAACAGCCGATAGCAATCTTGCTCAGTAGTTTGCTTTTCATAATCGTAAGCATGCTTCTATCTATCCTCTTTGACCCGGAATGGTATAGCCACCGTCGATGAGGATGGCTTGCCCAGTAATGTTCGCGGCGCGATCGGAGAGTAGGAATGCCGCGAGTTGTGCTGTTTCACGCGGTGTGCCCATACGACCGATGGGATGAGATTTACTAAACGCCTCCAGCACCGCTTCATTGTGTTGAAACGCCTCGCGGGTCATCTCGGTGTCGATGCCCCCAGGATTGATGTTATTGATGCGGATACCGAGCGGTGCCAGTTCAAGAGCAGCCGGACGCATCAGGCCATCGATACCGGCTTTGCTGGCAGAATAGGTACTGGAACCAGGCAATGCACCGACGGCCAGCCAGGACGAAGTGTTGACGATCGCTCCCCCGCCATGTTCGGCCATGTAGCGAGCCTGCGCCCGCACGGACATCCAGACTGATTTGAGATTGGTGCTTAGCGTCCGGTCCCAGTCAGCTTCAGACTGCTCAAGCATGGGCGCAAAATTGCCAATCGTCCCAGCGTTGTTGAAGGCGAAGTCAAACCGCCCAAACACACCCACGATTTCATTCACAATGCGCTGATGGTCGGCAGATTGGGTAATATCAGCAGCGATGGCATGTGCCTTACCACCTGCCTGAGCGATCGCCTCAACCAAGGCGTTCAATCGCTCCTGACGTCGGGCAACCACAGCGACCTTGGCACCTTCTTCAGCAAATAGCTTTGCTGCCGCTTCGCCAATGCCAGAGCTGGCACCTACAACCACGCCGACCTTGTCTTTCAGAAGACCTTGCATAGCGCTGACCTCATCGGTTTACTGTCACTGAGGTCAGCTTAGTAATCTTTATGGGTTAGGATAAACCCCCGATGATGCCACAAATAATTGCATGGAACGCAATAATGATCGGTTACACAAACCGGAAGACAAGCTGGCTCTCTTAGTCGCATTCGTAGAAACAGCGCGACGTTTGAACTTCGCAGCGGCAGCGGATGCCCTAGATTTAACCCCCTCGACCCTCAGTCGCCGCGTCAAGCGACTGGAGAATTTACTTGGCGTTCAGCTCTTTGTCCGCACCACACGACGGGTCACACTTACTGAAGCAGGCGAACTCTATCGCAATCATGTGGAGCGCATCATGGCCGACCTCGATGAAGCGGATGCGGCAGCTACTTCGCTGGGGACTCGACCTGCAGGACTGCTCAACATCACGGTTCCCTCTACCTTTGGTCGCTTACACGTGGCAGCCAAGATGCCTGCTTTCATGTGCCGGTATCCGGATATCCGCGTTGATCTTCAGTTCACGGATCACTTTGTCGATCTGGTTGAACAGCGTATTGATGTCGCCATTCGGATTGGTGAGCTCAAAGATTCGTCTTTGCAAGTGCGTAAGCTTGCGAACAATCGTCGTCGCCTGGTTGCTTCCCCCCTCTATCTCGAGCGATATGGCACACCACAGACACCCAATGACTTGCTAGGCCACAAATGTTTGCATTTTTCCCACTTTGTGACGGGCGATCGCTGGGAACTCCAGAAGTCGGGGGAGACTCAGCTCATTCCCATGATGCCTTGGCTGCGGGCCAATGACGCCAACATTCTGCTAAAAGCGGCCTGTGCTGGAACGGGCATTGCGCTTCTGGCTGACTTCATCACTGCCGAGGCGCTGCGTTCTGGAGCACTCTGCCCAGTTTTGCCTGACTGGAGCATCCCCGAAACGGGGGTGTATGCCCTATACCCCGCCGCCCATTACCTGCCTGCGAAAACGCGTGTGTTTGTCGATTATTTGGTCGAAATCTTCTCGCCACAAGCTCCCTGGGAAGTGCAGAAGAGCTGACATGAGAGCAACCCTATCAGGATACCGGGTGAGAGTAGGGTCATCGTAAACCTAAGCGACTGGCTGTGTTGACAAATTCAAACACGAATTGAAGACGGCATTGATGCAGTTGTGAGGGTCGGTCTCAGCAAACCCGACAGCAACTTGATTATGCAGTCGTTGGGAATGGGACGCGACGTGGTCTGTGCCTCGCCGCAGTATCGGGAAAAATGGGGCGTCCCGTACACGCCTGAAGATTTACAGCAGCACACTTGCATCAATCATGGGATTCCTCAAACAGGGCACGTGCGTGAATAGCATTGGTTTTGGGAAGGTTTCTGTGATAGCGCCAAATCTTCATTTGGAGTGCTACCATTTTAATTGGCTGGCTAACTTAATCTCATTACCATGTCCAATCGTCCCTTGTCAGACACTGTGGGCTACCTGATGGTCAGGGTCTGTAGAGCTCATCGTTATGCAGCAAGCGTCATGTTGGCTGATCATGGACTTTATATTGGACAAGAAATTTTGTTGATGCATCTGTGGGAACAGGACGGACGATCGCAGTCTGAACTTGCGGATTTAATGGAGGTTGAACCACCAACATTGACCAAAATGCTGAATCGCCTTGAGCGCTCTGGCCTTCTAGAACGGCAGCGCGATGCGCTGGATGCCCGTGTCTATCGCGTCTATCTGACTGAGGCTGGCCGGGCATTAGAGGAACCGATTCGGCGACTCTGGCAAGAGCTAGAAGTCAGAATCACAGCTCACTTCACACTTGAAGAACAGATTATACTGCGACGCTTACTCATGCAGATTCGTCATAATTTTGATGAACTCATTTGAGCCCCAGATGTATTGGCTAGCGTGAGTTACGATTTGCCGTTTACTTAGCCGGCTAATCTTCTAATTTACTTAGCCGGCTAAGTAAATTAAGGACATTCACCCCGAGAGGTATTGAACTTGGATCTTACTGACCTTGAAAATCTCCCCTCTGATCTGCAAGCAGTTGCTGCTGTTCAGCAGGCGATCGCTGGACAAATGTTGTTTCAACAAGGAGACTCAGCCGATTCCTTTTTTGTCGTCGCCAGCGGTCGCATCAAATTGGCGCGCTACATCGACGAAGGACGTGTGGTTACGTTCCGTGTAGCCCTTACAGGCGAAGGATTTGGAACAATTGGCCTGCTTTTAGACAACTATCCCTACGCTGCGATCGCCGAAGTTTCGTCACAGGTGATTCGCTATCCCAAAACCGCCTTAATCAGCGCCTTATCAACCTATTCAGACTTGGCTGAGACGCTGTTGACTCTGCTGGTGCAAATCATTCGCACCTTAGAAATTCGCCTAGAACTGCGCGACATCCGAGCCTCCCATCAGCGCGTGCTGCGATATCTCCGCTACCAAATCCAGAACGGCGATGAAGGGGTAATTGTCCTCGATCGCCCCCTCAAAGACGTTGCCGCAGATTTGGGGTTCACCCCCGAAACGCTCTCGCGAGCTTTAACCCGATTAGAGCAGGAGGGTTTGATTTCCCGGCAGGATCGGCAAATTACACTGCATCCGTCATCAACGGCTTGATTGTAATCAAGGATCGACAAGGCCAATTCGTCTACAATCCGCCTCGAAGCGCATCAGTTGCTTTAGGTATCCCACAGCTCTGAGCAAATCTCATTCGCAGAAATGTCTTGAACAGTTTCATACGATTTTCTCTGAGGAGCCTACTTAATGAAGGGTGAATACATCTTTACCGCCAGCGACTCAGCATTGTTGCTCATCGATCACCAGGTCGGCACCATGCAGCTCATCAAAAACATTCCCCTTGAGGTCGTTAAGCGTAATACCTTAGCCTTGGCAAAGACTGCCAAAATTCTGGAAATGCCTACGATTCTGTCCAGTAGCCAGGAAGACAGGATACAGGGGCCTTTAATGCCAGAGCTGCGTGAATTGCTGCCAGAAAGCTTTGAAAAGCGCATCCAGCGAGCCGGCATTGTCAATGCTTGGGAGGACTCTAACTTCAAGCAAGCGGTCGAGGCAACAGGACGCCAGAACCTGATTATGGCTGGCGTCACGACAGACGTGTGTCTGGTATATCCCACCATCAGTGCTGTCCGAGATGGATATAAGGTGCAAGCCGTGATGGATGCCTCCGGTTCACCCTACGACCTTTCCGAAGCGATGTCTCGCCGACGCATGGAAAACGAAGGCGTCGTCCTGACCGCTACGAATACGCTGATGGCCGAGCTGGCTCAAGACTGGAGTAAACCCGAAGGTAGTCAGTTGCTAGAGATTTTGTTTCAAGAGGTATTGCCTCCGATTGGCTAATACCTGCGCGATAACATCGTCATCTACGCGGGCAGCTGGTGCTCCAAGTCGGTTCATCATGACTGTAGCCATCAACCCAGTTGATTTAGCAAGGCTATCCAAAATATTTCAAACATTTCACACTCGATATTGTTC
>JBCBJE010000504.1:0-4717 GCA_038523735.1 Cyanobacteria bacterium J06626_18
CCAAAGATGAGCTTGAGCCTTATGAACAACAGTGGCAACGGTCAGAAGACTTACCTAAATGGGATGTCATCATTGTTCCAAGCTAATGGGTAAGTTATTTATTGGCAGATCCCTTAGCGATCGTCAATGGTGGGGAAGAGCCCACAGGGCGAGTACCGTTTGGGTCGGTCTTCAAGATTGTCCTCACGAGCACCGATGAATCGGGAGGAACGGGGAACTTCGCGCTCTACACCCGCTACTGCCAGAAGTCGATGTTTGTGGATTTGGGCTGCACGCCCTACTTCATTGGTCCGATTCCGATTTGGAGCACGAAAGAGAAAGGCTTTGTGCTGACCGGACCCCTAGATGGTCAAGGCGGTGCCACGGGCGCGATGGATGTGCCGCCCGAGCTGCAAAAATACTCCAGTCAAAACTTAGGGGCCGGGGCCAGCGGTGGGGGGAGTTACTACGGCAGTAGTAGCGCCATCTCCATGGATGATGACTGTTTGGATGCCTTGGTGGGAGCCCTACGACATGGCAATGAAGCGGCGGGAGCCCGAGAGCATATCCCTCGGATTATTGCGGCGGCCAATGAAGCGGGTGTGACCGATAAGGCCCAGATTGCCTACATCCTCGGCACCATCTCCACGGAGCTGGAGGGGGGATGGCGACCGACTGGGGAGCGGGGGGTTGGGTGTGGCACCTATGGCTCGGGGTGTTATTACGGACGCGGATTCGTTCAACTCACCTGGCAAGAGAACTACGCCAAGATGGGCAATATCTTGGGCGTCGATCTGCTCAATGATCCCTCCTTGGCCAACGACCCCGACCTCTCCGCTAAAATCACCGTCATTGGCATGCGGGATGGTGTCTTTACGGGCCGCGCTTTGGATGACTACATTGGCGGTGGGAAGGCGGATTTTGTCAACGCTCGGCGCATTGTCAATGACGAAGACAAGATGCAGTACACGGCTGACCAGGCCGAGCGGTTTCTCCAGGCGCTCAACAGCTGTAGCACTCTCGAAACTGAGAGTGGGGCTCCCGCAGGCGATATCAATGCCGCCATCATGGATGCGGTCGGCCAGGTTCAAGCCGAAGGCTTTAGTGCGTCAGTCATTCCAGATACTAACAATGGCCGATATGGTTGTGCTGGGATGGTCAACTATGTTCTCCACAAGGCTGGCATCAATACACTCGGTGGTGGCCCACCCTATGGCAGCCTGAGTGTTTTAGCGGTCGAAGATGCGATTTTGTCTGGGCGTGGGGTGGCTGTAAGTCCTGAAGAAGCTCAACCCGGCGACATCAATATCATTGACATGTACAACGCCAATTCCCCCAAGGGCCATATCGGTATTTGCGTCAACGTTGGGTGTACGCAAACCATCTCGAATTCCTCATCGCGTGCGGGAAATGGACAGCCTTCCCTCACGTGGAATTCGGATGGCTATTTCTCAGAGTCTTATGGCGGAGGCCGTCGCGCCATCTATCGGGTTACCACTCCCTAGCAAAGGAGCAATCACATGATTCAAATACAGTCAAAAACAAATCGCCTAATCCCTCGTAGAAAAATACACTTTCGGCTGGGATTTCTGCTGGTCGGCATTGGTTTAGCCTTGGCCTTGCACACCTCTCTATTCTTATCTTCTAGCATGGCTCAAGAAGAGCTGACTGCAGGTAGCCCTCAAGCTTGGATGGAAGCCTTCATTGAAACGGCTCCTGAGAACGTCGCGGCGGAATATCAATTTATTGCTGAGATTGATGACTATGCGATTTCTGGTTACGTGTGGGGCGAAGGGGGCGGCTATGTTGTTTTGGAAAACCAAAATGACTTATGGAAGACCCTCTGTGGGGGCGGTGGAGCGATTGATGGAGCTCACATGTTTGTGGACTGTGGCATGAGCTTAGTGGATGCACAAAGTTTGTGGGATGCCTACAAAGTCGCCTATGAAGAAGCCACCGGTGAGGCTATCCAAGATTAAAGAATTCTGGTTTTCAGTTGTTTTGTGATTCGAGATGGAGGTGCCTGATGCGGTCTCAAATCTTTCTTCTCGCAACGCTTGCGATGACGTTAACTACGCCTACTTCAGCGCAGATGAATACTCTAGACACGCCGGAGAGCGGTGAAGGCGTCTTGCCCGCCTCGGTTATGCAGCCAGACTTTCACGTTTTAACGGACCCCACCATTCATGCGGGAGCATCGCCAGAAGCCGTCATGTCCCAGGTCTTTGCAGGGGCGACGGAGGCGACTCAAGTGCTGGTGCTTTCTCAATCCGGGCCATATGCCGTCGCCCTCTATCAATGGGGCCACGGCTGTGGGTTCGTGGTCATGGAACTGGAGCCAGACGCGGCGCAATGGTCCGATATTTGCGCGGGGGGAGGTGCCTTGGCAGGAGCTGCTGCACTCTCTGATTGTGGCCTCCCTCTAGCCAATGCTGAGTCGC
The DNA here is from genome assembly GCA_038523735.1 of Cyanobacteria bacterium J06626_18. Classification (GTDB taxonomy): domain Bacteria; phylum Cyanobacteriota; class Cyanobacteriia; order Phormidesmidales; family Phormidesmidaceae; genus SIO1E4. Next base: position 2,421 of record JBCBJE010000504.1, read on the forward strand.
TGTGGAATCAACTTGTTCAAGCTAGCGAGGTAGTGGGTTATGTACTTTAAGTTTCGACCTTCAGCTCTTGTGTTGAGTTTGCTCGCACCCCTCATTATGAGTTGTTCGGTCCAAGCCGAAGCTCCTTCTATGTTGGGAGCCGAGGTGATTCCCCCTGTGTTTGATGCAGTTCATCAGGAGGTCGCAGCCAATAGCGATATCCCCATGCTCCTGCCAACGGAAATTCCAGAGGAAGCCTTACGTGAACCCGAGCCGGGGCAGGAGCAACCCTTCTTTGTTTCAATCGACGACGTGGATGTTGATCGCTACGAAATCAACCTCGATGCGATTCCGGGATGCGAGGGAGCTGGCTACTGCACGTTTGGCATTCTGGCGGCAGAGCGTATTACTCAGGATACGCCTAGCGTCGATGAGCAGTACGCCTTCATGCTGGACCCCGAGTATCAGCCGATTAAGCGGAGTGAAGAGCCGATCAGTGAAGTGGCGTTGCTGAATGGCATTACGGGCCTCTTTATTCCCTGGGTTTGCGGTGCTAACTGTAACACTGCCAAAGTCTTCTGGGAACAGGAAGGCATTCGCTACTTTATCGGCATCCGTGGGCCAGTTGATCGAGCAACCGTGGTGGCGATCGCGAACTCTATGATTGCGAATCAACCTGCCGCTTCTTCACCTGAAGCCGTGGTCGATGATGGGCCTCAGGAAGGTACTGACGAGCCCGAACGTTAGTACCTTCACGCCTCTGATAACCAAGGAATGTTTCCAGCCGTTGATGAGGTGAGTCATTGCGTCCTACCGAATGGCGACTTTAGCCGTAGCCGTGGTTGAGCGATCGCGAAGCGTTCCCGGGGGGAAATCGCGTCTGCTCGGAGTTCGAGGGCGTCTGGGCTTTGTGGGTGTGGCCTCCAGGTGTGGCTCAGGTTCGGAGTCATCGATCGCAAAGATTTTGATGCCATCGGTAGCGCGTAGGAGGGTGAGAGTCTGACAGTCAAGTCCTTGCGCTGCGAGGTGTTGTGCGAGTTCATCGCGAGCTTGGCGAGCGAGTTGAGGAGAGTCGAAGTCGGTTTCGATGAAATAGCGAGTGGTCATAGGCGTTGTTGAGGGAACGAAGGTAAGAGGGCTTTAGGAAAGCCTTCCAATGGGTGTGGGTAGAGTTTAGCGCTAGGACTTGTTTGGCTGCTTAACCGTGTTCAAGAGCTGAGGCCATGATTGTTGATTTGCCGTAGGTGTGCGATCGCACGCTGACACCGCTCTGACGGATGATTAAGCCCTAGCTGATTGAACAAATCGGCGGCGTTTTGATAGGCGGTAAGCGCTTGAGCTGTTTGATTGTCTAGCTTGGCGAGAACTTGCCCAAGATTAAACCAGGTTCTGGCTTCGCCAGCGTGATCCTGAATTTTTTGCTTGATCGCCAAGGCTTGGTGAAAGTAGGTGAGTGCCTGTGAATAGTTTCCTAAGGCTCGATGGGCACTCCCTAGGTTATTCGAAGCATTGGCTTGCATCTGTAAATCTTCAGTTTTCTGGGCAATGTCAAGGGCTTGGTGATAGTGCTGAATAGCGGGACCATAGGCTTTTTGAGCATGGTAGACGTAGCCCAGATTATTGTGTAGATCGCCCTCACCCTTCCGATTGCCGATCGCTTGGGCAATCGCAAGCGCCTGTTGATACTGCTCAATCGCTGCTGTGAATTGTCCAGTTAGGAAGGATAGGTTGCCCAAGTCTTTGAACGAGGCGGCTTCTCCTGGGCGATCGCCTATAGTCTGGGCAATGGTAAGAGCCTGGTGGTGGTAATGTGCGGCTGCTGGATAGCGACCCATGGCCGTGTAAGCACCGCCCAGATTTGCCAAGGCATCGGCTTCTGCCTTAGGCGCATGGGTAGCCCGAGCAACGGCTAAAGATTGTTGTAGATAATCGAGGGCGGTATCGTAGTTGCCTTGGGAAATGTGAGCAATGCCAAGATTCATGAGGACAGTCCCGATGCCTGGCTGATGGGAGAGGGAACGATTGATTGCTAAGGCTGTCTCGAAGTATTGAATTCCCTTAGGGTAGTCGCCGATGGCCGTGTAAGCATTGCCCACTGCTATCAGTGCAGCACTGCGTTGGACCGGCTCAAGGTGATTGATTAACTGACCATACAGATTGATTTGGGTCTGAAAATAACCCCAAGTATGAAGCTGATGCCCCAAATCTTGAGCTGTTGCGGTGTTGAGTTGGATGGAGAGTAACTGATTGGCCGCTGACCAAGCTGCGATCGCACACAGGAGGTCGAAGGTTTCCAATAACCCTTGCACCTGTTCTAG
>JBCBJE010000505.1:0-4710 GCA_038523735.1 Cyanobacteria bacterium J06626_18
ACCCTGAATCTTGTGCGGACCAGCGCTGCCGCCGGAAAGGACAGGACTGCTGGTGGGCTCAACGGCGATCGCCTGAAAGCTTTCCTTACGCGCCTTTAAGGTCTCCGCTACGCCTGTGATAGTGCCACCTGTGCCGACGCCAGCGATCAGGATATCTACCTTTCCATCGGTGTCAGCCCAGATCTCTTCAGCAGTCGTCTCGCGGTGGATTTGGGGATTAGCGGGATTATCAAACTGCTGAGGCATAAAGGTGTTAGGTAATTGAGCGGCGATTTCCTGAGCTTTCGCAATCGCCCCCTTCATCCCCAAATTTCCTGGCGTCAGCACTAGTTCGGCACCGTAGGCGTTTAGCATTACTCGCCGCTCCAAGCTCATAGTTTCTGGCATGGTGAGGATGAGCTGATATCCCTTTGCAGCTGCCACCATGGCTAGACCAATGCCCGTGTTACCCGACGTGGGTTCTACTAACACCGTTTCTCCGGGTGTAATCTCACCCGCCAGTTCAGCCGCGTGAATCATATTCGCACCAATGCGGTCCTTCACCGAAGCCGCCGGGTTCATGCCCTCCAGCTTGACCAAGATTTGAGCCCCACAGCCTTCTGCTTGGGGGATCCGGTTCAGCTGCACCAGTGGTGTCTGACCGATGAGTTGAGTAACGTCCTGAGCAACCTTCATTGATGCTTGTCCTCCGAAAAAATGTTGGGTAATGCACTAATATAACGCTAACTTCCACAGATATACTAAGCAAAATCTCTGCTAGCTTTTCAGACCTAGCAGTACCAAGAAATCGGCTATCTATGCATCGCGAAGCATATTAATTCGGATATGAATTTCATAATACCTAAAGGTAATAAGTCTCTGACTTAAAAACTGTGTTGATTGATTCAAATTTCAGTTTTCAAGATTCTCTAAAGGTTTGTTTTTGTTGATTAGACATTATTTGTTTCATGGATTAGGCATTCATGCGTTAAAACGAGGTGAAATCTAAAAAACTGATGTTCTGACAACGTTGGCGATCGTTCTTCGACACTAATCCACGGCGGGACATTCATTTCAAAAAATCACTCAAGAGCTGATGCGTTGAGCAAATAATCTTGCCTATTTGTGGTCTGGATAAACTCTCTGGCAACAACGATAGCCACACTCTATACAGATAAAGTTTCTTTGGACTAAAATCTACAGGCCACGATGTGAAATAAATGCCAATGTTTTTCCTCATCTAAAGCTGTCTTGCCGGGGTGTTCTTCTTCTTCTAAAAGTTCTATGTCAAAGGGAGTGAGGAGTTCTTCGACATGGTAGCGGGTGTGGTAAGTGATGTCGGGGTGGGTGGCAAAGGAGTCGCGATCGCCAAACAACTGACCACAGAAGCGACCCCCTGGTCGGAGGGCAGTAACGATTTCTTCCCACATTTCGGCAAAGTAACTGGGGGGACAGAAAGGGAGGCAGAAGCTGGCGTTGATCAGGTCTACTTGCGGCGGTAGGGTCAGGGTTTCAAAGCTTTGAACGCGGGTTTCGAGATAGGTGCGGTTGATGTCAGAGCGTTGACGGAGTTGAGCGATCGCCTCGGAGTTCCCATCAACAGCAAGAACACGCCAGTTGCGCCGCAACAGTTCAGCCGTGTCGCGTCCGTTGCCGCAACCCAAATCGACAGCGAAGCCTGCTTTAGATGGAGGGTTAGATAGAGATTGGGTGTCGAAGCGATCGAGCGCTTTAATTAGGGTTTCACGAGGCGGACGATCAACGACAGCCTCGTAGTAATCGAGCCATCGGCGCTGAAAGTGAGTTGAGCCGACGGCTGGAAGATTGGTAGAACTTGTTTGCAATCGTTTCCAGAAGTCACAACACATGGCTATTCGGTGGGAGCTGAGGCATTACACCATGTCCCAAAATTGTGGTTACGTATCAGAAGTTAATAGGGCATGTGGCTATACATCCCATGTAAAATGCCCGACCCCAACATCAAGACTTGATATTAGGTAGAAGCAGGCGCATAGGTGTGGCAACCCTTAGGGCAAAAGCGATCGCAGGCTTGGCAGCCGATGCAATTCTCAGGTGACACGAGGGACATGACTTTGCGTTCTACCTCGTCATCATCTTCATCTTCATCGACCACTTCACCATCTTCGTTGAGAGCGATCAGGGCCATGACGCCGCGACCACAGGCTTTGAAGCAGCGACCGCAGCCCAGGCACTTGGCCCAGTCAATGTTTTCAAGAAACTGAGGTACCCAAGGTTTACGGCCAAAGGTGAGACCGGTTACGTAGCTCATGGGGGGCCTCCTAGGGTGAGGGGAACGGCGTAGAGGGTGGAGGGTCGAGAGTAATGGGTAATAGGGAATGAGTAATGGGTAGGAATAAGTGTGGATGGAATTGCCTACCCATAGTTGTGTTTTGGCCAGTGTCTTCCTAAGCAGCCAGGGCTGGAAAATCGGGCTTCAAGGATTCCAGCCAGTCGGCGATGCGCTGGTCGGTCTTTTCACTTTCATTGACCTCATCTAGGGCCAGTCCAACGAATTGACCGTCCCGAATTGCGGTGGACTTTTCAAAGGAATAGCCTTCTGCCGAAACTGCTCCGACGATTTTGGCTCCCAGTGCCTTGAACTGGTCATAGAGAATGCCTAGGGCACCGACGAAATGCTTGCTGTGTCCCTGACAGTCACCAGGGCCAAATAGCGCGATCGTCTTACCTGAGAAATCAGGCTTGTCAACCTCCATATCAAACAGGGGTTCGCGCCAGTCGTTTTGGACTTCGCCAGCACCCCAGGTCGAACAACCTAGGAGCAAATAGTCATATTTCAAGAGGTCATCAACATCGTCAAAGTCTTCCTCCATGCTGTAGAGATCACAGCGGTCTTCACCGATTTCCTGCTGGATTTTCTCAGCAAGTTCCTCTGTGACACCGGAAGTGCTGCCATAAAAGATGCCAATTTTAGTCATGAGGTTAGCTCCTGTCGCAATCGACCGATGAGGTATTAGGGAAGGGAAAAAGATGGGAGCGAAGGGAATAGAGGGAGAAGGTAGAGGACGAGAATGAACAACCAATCTTGCCCTATTCCCTAAACGAGATAGGCTTCCATGTGAGTTTTAATCGTGCAGTCCGAACGAGGATAGGCAACGCACAGCAACGCAAATCCTTTTTCAATTTGCTCATCCTCTAAGAAAGACTGATCTTCCTGATCAACTTCTCCTTCGACAATCTTGCCGACACAGCTAGAACAAGCACCAGCTCGACAAGAGAACGGCAATTCGAGGTCACTTTCTTCAGCCGCATCAAGGATGTACATGTCATCGGCAACTGGAATGGTGACATCAATACTGCGTTTTTTGTTGATCAAGCGGACTTGGTAGGTAGTCATGGTGTTCTCCTTTTTATGGGATGGTTAAGGGGGAGATGGGGGAATGGGGAGTGGGGAGTGGGTAGCAGGTAATAGTTCTTGGTCACCCTCTACACTCCACCCTCCACCCTCTACCCTATGAACACGGCACGCCTTCTGGTCCGCAATCCCCTGCTTGGAAGGACTTGCCGCAGCCGCAGGTATCGGTGGCGTTGGGATTGGTGAATTTGAAGCCGCTTTCGAGGAGGCTGTCGATATAGTCAACGACAACGCCATCGAGTAGGGGTGCGCTTTGGGGATCGACGAAGACGCGAAGGCTACCGGATTCGGTGACTTCGTCGTCGGGGCTGGGGGCATCAGCGATTTTGATGTCGTATTCGTAGCCGTTGCAGCCACCGTCTTTAACAGCGAGGCGGACACCCCGGGTGGGGATGTAGTTGGGGGTACCGCGCACAAAGGTGCGGAGGCGGAGTTCAGCGAGTTCAGTCAGGGTGACGGTCATGGGGGATCTCCTTGGGGATAGGGGTGGATGGTGTGGGGCCGCAGGGGCAAGGCATTCGGGTCAAAGATTTAGCAAAAGCATTTAACGTTAATCCTCGAATGCCTTGCCCCTATGGATGACGATCGCCCACCGATGCATTACAAGCCGTCCGAAAAAGACAGAAGTGTGGACATGAAGGTCGCTGGCGCAATGACAGTTGAGCTGAGCAGTTGGGATAAAAGAGGAGACCCACGAGAACGGCTCCTCGGAGCAACAAGGGCGCAGTGGCAAGTCCAGCGATCAGACAGGTGAGGGCAGAGAGGCCACCCAGCAGGCGACCAACATCATCGGAGTGGTTTTGCGTAAATCGCCAGGCAGCGATCGCGATTCCAAACAAGAGCAGCGCAGTCATGTTCATCATCCCAACCAAAATTCTATGGGCCGAAACACGGTCGTCCCGCAGAGACGAGATTAATCGCGTCTCTGCTCCATCGGCGATCGCCCCCAAATCATCTGACCGGTGCGATCGGCCAATTGGCCCACATACCGGGCAATCCGGGTCATGATAAGGACGACGTTTAGCGAATTCGGCACGGGCCAAATCCATTGTCAGCAGTTGCCCAAGCAGTGGTTCACCCAAACCCGTGATCAGCTTGACGGCCTCTAGAGCGGCTAGACAGGCCAGCGTTCCCGACACTGCCCCCAGCACGCCAAAGCCCCAGCGATCCCACTCCGGCTTTTCCGGAAACAGGCAGGTAAGGCAGGGCGTCTGTCCCGGCACAATGGTGGTGAGATACGCCTCCATGCCGTTCATGGCCGCTTCCACCATCGGCTTGTTCCAACGTACACAAGCAGCGTTGAGCAAATCCCGCTCTTTGAAATCAAAGGCACAATC
>JBCBJE010000506.1:0-4706 GCA_038523735.1 Cyanobacteria bacterium J06626_18
GATCGCTGAGGCCACGCTCAAATCACTATCGGTAGACCAGATTCCGTTGTCAGCCAACGACTGGCAAAACTTACAGCAACTGGCAGCATCAGAAGGCATCTCTCACCCAATGCTTGTAGCCAGAATTCTCCATAAATACTTGTCCGGCCAGCTCATTGAGCAATAGCTTGGGCTCAGACCGAAGATGACAGTACTTTGAGAGAAGAGGAAGACTGGGAGTTTCGCGACTATGTTTCGCTCCGGCTGCGAAGAGGATTGTGGGGCGAAACCTTTGGCGATAAGCAAGATGCCGTCGTGATTTCATTTTGGTGGGATTAAGACCTGAGACAATACAGCACCCGCCCCCTTTTTATTGAGCGCTTCGTAAACTTTCGAGCGTTTTCCAGCAACTTGGTTTTCACTAGAGAAAAGTGTCGGGAGAACGCCTGTGTTTGGTCTGGATAACCTGATGGATCTGCTCTTCGACTCTGCCATGGAGAGCATCAACCGTAATGAGCGCGTCATTCAGTTGCTCAAGCGGCTCGATCTCGATCCCGACCATCCCCCTGCTGACTTTACTGGAGTCTATCAATACGCCCTGGTGGAATATGGCGTCGGCAAACCGCGCCCCGTACTGGAAATCTTTCGTCAGGCCCAAATTCAAGAACTTTTCCGAGAAGCTCTAGAGCGCAATACGCCCGCCATGTTGCTGAAGAATGGGGAAGACTTTCTCGCCGACCATCCTCTCCAAGCCGATCTCCAAGTCAACAATGTCGATATCCGGCGAGAGTTCTATGCCTTTGCCGCCGTCTTTATCGAAGTGGCCAAACGCACTCGCACTCCGGCTGAAATCTTGGCTGAGCAAAAGCTGGAATCCTTACATCGACAACTTGGCGGCCTGCAAGAGCGACTGAATCGTCGGCAGACGATTGAGGGAATGCGGACTGAAATGGCTCGGTTGGCGGCTCAAGACTATCCCGCTTTACCGGGAACCGCGATCGCCCCTGAAACCTTCAGCGCTGAACAGTGCAAAGCCTTTGCCCTAGCGCAGCAGATGCGGGGCTGGTTCGAAACCCTAGGCTTTCGTTTCGAATCACACGAAGTCTGGCAGGATGATTATTTTGAGTGGATTATCAACATTCCGGTGCGACGAGGGCGGTACGATCGCATCCTGGTGCGCGGCATTGACGGTGAGGCCGGATTGCCCGACGTCCAAGATTTGCGTCAAGCCTTAGAAACTCACCGCACGGATGAAGGGTGGCTGGTCACTGCCCTCCGCGATCTACAAGTCCGCTAATCTGAACCTGTGAGCAAAAACTCTAGCCACCGTGAGATTACATAGTTAAACTTGGTGAGAAAGTATTAATACAAATTTCTGCGTTGCTGATGGCAGACGACTATATCTACGTCATTACAGAGATCGAGCCTAATGGCTCACGGGATGGTAGTGTTCCTCAGAATCCCTATGGCGATACTCCACGCCCTCTACCTAAGACTAGACAAGCGGGCATTCCAGTTTCAGCCGCAAAGCTGGAGCAAGGCATGGCCGACTTTTTGCAGACAATGGGACGGGTGATTCAAAATGCCCAAGCACGGGCAACTGAACTGGGGAACATGGAGCTAGACGAAATCGAACTCTCAGTCGAAGTGAACGGCGAAGGGCAATTGAGCTTGCTGGGGTCAGGGGGCAAAATGGGTGGCAGCGGTACCATGACCCTGCGGTTCAAGAAAAAGAATGCGGCTAAGTAGGCTGAGAAGGTGATGGCTAGAAATTGGGCCTTGGTCGTTGGCATCAATAATTACAACCCCCTCAACTTCACGCCGTTGAAGTATGCCAAACGCGATGCCGAGCGGGTCAGTGAGTTCTTTCAGGCGGCAGGATTTGAAGTGCGCTGCTTCACGGACGATTCGCCACCGCTAACTTTACCCAGTGGTCATACGATTCCTACCCAGCCCACCTACGGTAACCTCATTACCTTCCTGCAAGACCGCTTCGAGTCGGAATTCCTCACCACTGGGGACAATTGTTGGTTTTTCTTTGCAGGACATGGGGAACGCCACCAAGATCGGGATTACCTAATGCCGATAGATGCGAACTCCCGTGGAGCTGAGGTCATTGCGGGACTAACGATTAACTACGTGCAGGAGCGGCTAAGCCGTTGCGGTGCCGACAATGTGATCATGATGTTGGATGCCTGCCGCAGTGAGGGCAGTCGGGATGGCGGCGGTATTCGGGCTGAAACGCAGAAGGGACTGATTACCATTGCCTCCTGCCAACCCACACAAAAATCTTGGGAGCTGGATGAACTCCAGCAGGGAGCGTTTACCTATGCTCTGTTGGAAGCATTGCAGCTACCCGGCGAGCAGAGTTGCGCCACCGTGGAACGCTTGAGCGCTTACCTAAATCGGCGAGTACCTGCTCTGTGTCAACAATATGGGATTCCTGCAAACAAGATCCCCACGCCCCGCATCAGTGCTGACCCTATTGAAAAGCAGCACTTTATCTTGATTCCTCAATATGCTAGGCAGGCTGACCTGGACTTGTTGAAGCTGGATGCCTATCGCTTGCAGCGAAGTAACCCAATCCTGGCCGAACAGATCTGTATCCGCCTGAATGCGTTGGCACTCGGGCGAGATTTAGAGGTGTTTGAACTTCTATACAAGATCCGCAATGCGGTGAGAAGTCACCCTAACCTTCCTGAAGACAATAGGCCTGATGAGGCAGTACCCCGCTCTCCCAACACAGCAGTAACAACTACCATCAGTGACCAACTAGAGAAGAACAGAGAAACCCCAGAACCTGCCCTAAACTCGGAGCTGGGCATTGACTACACGCGCCTATGGGAATTGCTGCAAGCGGGCGAGTGGAGAGACGCCGACTTAGAAACTTGGCACCGCATGTTAGAAGCCGTAGGTCGCGGAAAAGATGATTGGATCCGTGCCGATGAGTTGCGTAACTTTCCCTGTGCCGATCTCAAAACGATTGATAACCTGTGGCAGCGTTACAGCGGTGGCAACTTTGGCTTTACTGTGCAAAAGAAGATTTGGGAGGAATGTGGCAGCCCTACCGGCAGCGGCAAAGACTGGGATCGTTTTTGCGTTAAAGTGGGCTGGCAAGACGAAACCGCATCTCGATACTTGCACTACGACGAATTAAAAGCCAACCCCGATTTTTCACCCACCGGAGAATTCCCTGTTTGTCGGGTTTTGGTTTGGGTGAGGGGGGGGTTGTTGGAGGGGTGGGTGGGTGCATGTGTGGGTAATCTCTTCTCTCGCATCCAGACTTGTAAACTGTAGCAGATAAGCGCTTCAGCCCGATCCAAAAGACTTATTGCAGATGGCCTCTACACGGAAGAATAGGGGTTTCGGCGATCTGTTACCTGGCACCTGGGGTCACGTCACGTCGAATCGGTAAATTGCAAGGCCGCAATTTCGGGGTTCAGGCAATTTGCCAGCACAAACTTTTTCGCCACCGCTTCAATCTCATCTACGGGCACATCCCAAGCCTTCCAGAGCCTTTTTTGTCCGGGGCTGGCCTTTTTGGCCTTCAGCTTTTGCCGCAAGGCAGCTAACTTTTGGCTGCCCCAACGGGGCTTCCGCTCCGGTTTGGGCTTTGGCTTATACCTCTTGCACAGCCGCCGATAGGCCTGCACACAGAGATCCAACGTCGCCCCTAACGCTAAAAAAGCCGGATGCCACTGAGTCAAACCGTCGTCGGTGAGGCGGTCATAGGTGCCGTAGTTGCTGAAGTCGTAGAACCAACCCTGCTGCATGTTGGCTGCTTTGGGGTTGGCGTGAATATAGCGCAGCGTATTCAGAGCGCGTCGGGCATCGGTATTGGGGCAGGCCGTGCTGTGGTATCGCTTCTCCCAAAAGTGCCCCGTGCGGTTCAGGAGTTGGTTAAAACTCATGGCGGCGTACCAGTTCAGCCAGTGCATGATTTTGGGCAAATCGTCTGGTTGAGCTGGTTCCAGCAAATAATGGACGTGGTTGCTCATGATGCAGAGGCCATACAGCTTAAACCCAAATTTCTCCTGGCAGCGCTTAATTGCCGACAACAACAATTCCCGACACTCAAACCGTGTGAGTCGAAACTCACGATTGTTGCACCGAGTTGTGATGTGGTAACAATAACCCGACTGGAGCTGGCGAGGTAAACGTGACATAGCCCTGATCTCTGCTTGGCATCAGCATTTTGCCACTAATCGCTTTGAGCCCCAATCTCATGACGAGTCGGTGTTCCCTTTCTCGGTAAACGCCCAAATATCGCGCTTTTGTTGTGGCCCATAGCTAATGTGAATTGGTCGTTCCACTCCATAAAAATATAGCGAGTCAAACGGCAATCCCTGCGCCACGATCCACTCCACCAACTCATCACTCGGCAAATCCACAACCCTGAAATCATACGCTGTCCCTAACCGCGAGCAGGGATATCTCCCATTCCGGTTGACTTTGCAGTTGACTCCAATACGCTTGGTTGAGCCGTGCAACCTCATAAACACGGATTAAGCTAAGAAGTACACCAACTTCAGAGCAGGTGAATTGCAATAATGTCAGCGCCGATTTTTCAGATCAATGCATTCTGGGATGCTGATGCCGCGATCTGGGTCGCAACTAGCGAAAACGTGCCAGGGCTCGCTACAGAAGCCGAATCCTTTGGTGAGCTCCAGCGCAAGCTCCAAAACATGGTTCCAGAGTTGCTGGTACTCAATCAGGCGATCGCGGCA
>JBCBJE010000507.1:0-4705 GCA_038523735.1 Cyanobacteria bacterium J06626_18
GGTAAATCGCCCCCTTCCGGTGTTCTGGCTGCTTTGCGCTCGATTAGATTGGCGACAATCGCTACCAATTCTTCTGGGTCGAATGGCTTGGATAGGTAGGCATCTGCCCCCGCGTTGTAGCCTTGAATGCGATCGCTCGTCATACCCCGGGCTGTCAGAAACACAACTGGCAAGGATTTGTAGCGTGGGTCTTCGCGTACCTGCTCAAGAAACTGATAGCCATCGACCTGAGGCATCATGATGTCGGAAATCAATACATCGGGAGTTACAAGCTGCAGCTTTTCCCAACCCTCGGTCGCATTACTCGCAGCCTCAACTGTAAATCCACTGTCTTCTAGATATGCCTGCACCGCTTCTCGCAGACCTGCTTCATCATCGACCAACAGTACTTTTCCAGTTGTTTCACTCATAGCCCGATCCGACATGCCAAGTTCTCCATGATCACTGTAGCGTTATCTCTGCCCGGTAGATGGGGGGATAGCCGGGCTGGACAGGGGGAGTGGGAGGGTGAATGGGTAGAAGGGTGGATGGGTGAAAGTGAATTCCGAATTCCAAATTCCTCTGTTCTCTGTTCCCTCAGACAACTGACGGCAAATTCCCCAAATAAGCGGCTTGTACTTCAGGATGCTGGCGAAGGGTATCCATCGTGCCTTCGGCGAGAACGCTTCCTTGGGCCATGACGATAACGCGATCGCACAGATTGCCAACCATATCAAGGTCGTGGTCGATGAGGCAGACGGTGCAACCTTGCTCAGTATTGAGGCGCTGGATAATTTCAGTTAATTCCCGCAGCAGGGTACGGTTGACGCCAGCTGCAGGTTCGTCCAACAGAATGATTTGAGGATCTACCATCAGGGCTCGGCCTAGCTCTAACAGCTTCTTCTGTCCCCCGGATAGTCCTTGAGCCAATTCATCTTGCAGGTGGGAGAGATTGAGCCAACTCAGAACATCTTGCGCCTTTTGCTGCAAAGCTTGCTCTTGGGCGAGTACCTGCCGCCATCGAACCCAAGACATCAGCAAGTTTTCGCCAAGTTGTTGAGGGGGAACCAGAAGTAAATTTTCCAGGACGGTCATGCGGCCAAATTCGCGGGGAATCTGAAAGGTTCGCACGAGCCCATAGTGAAAGCGTTGATGAGCTGCCATGGCGGTGATGTCGCGATCGCCCAATAGCACCCGCCCAGAAGTCGGTTTCAAGAAGCCTGCAATGATGTTGAACAGTGTTGATTTACCGGCACCGTTGGGTCCAATAATGCCCGTAATTGATCGCGACGGAACTTTTAGTGAACAGTCATCGACCGCCTGCAATCCGGCAAACGATTTGGAAACGTTCTCGACAATAAGCACTAGACTTAACCAAACATAATCGCGGCTACCCCTGCTTGTCTTATTCAGGAAGAGGTTGAGGGGGACAACCGGCCCACCTCACTGAATAAATCAGCTGTCGGTGATTGCCTACATCCCTTAACATTAATGCCTAACTGAGGATGTTCTCGATAATTATCTGGCCCTTCTCGTTTTCTTCTCGATTGGTGGCTATTGTGCTGTTGACCGACCAGCCCTTAGAGTCGGCACGTATTCAGGTCAACTGGTTTTCTCTCCCAAGAGGTTGCAACAGAGCATAAAGTCTGGGTTTATCGTAACTAGTACTTCCTCTTACAATGCAACCTTGAAGGGTTTTATCGCTAGCCAACAGGAGGCTCCTATGGTTAACGTTTATGCTCAGTGGCGTTGTTGGGGATTGGTCGGTCTGATGGCTGTGTCGCTGGCAGCTTGTACTGGACAGACCTCCGATACGGCTACAGATAGTCCGGTGGAAGGAGAGTCGGACGAAACTGTCGCTGCAGTCGCTGGTGACGCAGTCAAAATTGGTGCACTGATGCCGATGACTGGAGACTTGCAAGCCTTTGGCGAAACCAGTCTCAATGGCATCAACCTAGCAGTGGATGAGATCAATGCGGCTGGCGGTGTCATGGGACAGCCCATCGAAATTTCTTTGGGCGATACCCAAACAGCGGCCCAACCCAGCATTGAAGCCGCCCAGAAACTCGTCTCAATCGAGGGCGTAGTTGCAATCTTGGGAGCATTATCGAGCGGCAACACGATTCCAGTTGCAGAAAGCATTACTAAAGGCAACAGCATTCCTCAAATCTCAAGCGCTTCGACTTCCCCGGAAATTACGACCCTGGCCGATGAAGATTTTCTGTTCCGAACAGTGCCGTCTGATGCGTTTCAGGGGCTTGCGCTAGCGGAGGTTGCCAGTGAGCAAGGGTTGCAGAATCTAGCAATTATTTACGTCAATAACGATTACGGTCAGGGCTTGGCTGAGAGCTTTGAAGATGCCTTCACGGCTCAGGGAGGCGCTGTCACAAGATCGGTTCCCTACGAACAGGGGCAGGCATCCTATCGCGGTGAACTGCAACAGCTGGCGGGTACCGATGCCGAAGCTCTACTGCTGATTGGTTATCCTGAAAACGGCATTACCATTCTCAAGCAATCGCTGGAAGAGGGCTTCTTCGATCGCTTCGTGTTCACCGATGGCATGAAAGCACCGGAAGTGATTGACGCGATCGGAGCCGATATTTTGGAGGGGACTTTCGGTACAGCAGCGCAAGCAGCAACCGAGAGCGATGCTCATACACTCTTTACCAATGCCTATGAAGCAACTTACGGTGAAGTTCCTCCTAAGCCTTATATCGATACGTCTTACGACGCCATGATGATACTGGCATTGGCTCTGGAGAAGGCAGGCGATACGGACGGCACTGCTGTTCGCGATGCCATCCGTGAGGTTGCCAATGCTCCCGGCGTTGAGATTAAGCCGGGAGAGTGGGCCAAGGCAGTAGAGGCGATTGCTAACGGCGAAGATATTGATTATGTGGGTGCCTCTGGCTCTGTCGATTTGGATGACAACGGCGATGTTGCGGGTTCATTTGCTCATTGGGCTATCCAAGAGGGCGAAATTGTGACCGTCGAAGTGTTTGAGCCAGAGCTTTAGTGTAAGAGGCAGGAGACAGGAGTTCGTCGTTCTTCGTTGTTCGTCGTTCTTTGTTCGTTCTTAGTTGATGGTTGATGGTTGATGGTTGATGGTTGATGGTTGGTAGCAGGTGAGGGGTAATTGGTAATCGGTAGCCACTACCCGCTACCCGCTAATCCCATCTCTTCCACCACCCGGTTCCCGGTTCCCTATCGCCTGTTCCTTGATACTTTGATACGCTCTACCAAGACTTCGGTACGGCGTTTTTTTACGTGTGACTTTGATGGAATGCTGCGCTCACGATCTGACCGTCAATGCTTTCAACGCAAACCTCTGAAGAATAGAGCCAGCCAATCTTGCCGCTTTGGTCGCAGACGCACACCATGGCGTATGTGCCCTCATCAACGTCTGCTGCCAAATCGCCGAAGAGCCAGTTGGGCTTCTTGGATTGATAAGCTCCAAAACCAGCTCCTAGTAGGAGGTATCGGTTACCAGTAGACTGATATAAAACAACGGTTGCCACAGACTTCTCCCTGTTCAATATCCAAGTTATACCGACAGGAAAATCGTTGTTGGTTCCCGATACGCAGATCTCCCATACGGCCACTGCCACAGCTTCATGGCGAAGCGCCATCACTCCTTTCCCCTTTCCCTCTTTCCCAATTTCTGGTTGCTTGCGATGGCTAGGGCCGGTTTTGGGCGTGAGCGATTGGATTACCGATATGGTGTCACTTGAACCTGCTCCTACGGTTTATACTCCATCATTCCATTACTTCATCACTCCCCTTTCCCTTCTCTTTTCTTTTCCCCTCAGGCGACGAGCAGAATTACCAAGTCTCATCTCAGATAAGGCTTATTCAGAAAGCATTTTCTATTCAGCTAACGCTCAGTTGGTGCCAGTTAACTAAAAACTATGAGTCAGCCGATTCCTAGTGCTGCTCTAAACTCAATCTGTTGGAAGAATCACCATGAAACTTACCTATTTGTCCGCGATCGTTGTCTCTTCTTTTCTGACTATCGGAACCGCCACCGTGGTTGGAAATGTCCAAGTTGCCCATGCGAATCCCTGTGCGGCTCAAGTTAACCCCTGTGCTGCGAATCCTTGTGCTGCGAATCCTTGCGCCGCAGATCCTTGTGCAGCAGCCAGCGCATCAACGGGTACTTTTGAGGGCGTAGCTCATCCCACTTCAGGTTCAGTCCAAATCGTTGAAGAAAATGGCAAACGCTACCTCGAATTTGACGCCGCTTTCCGCTCCGACAGCGGCCCTGATTTGCTGGTATTACTCCACAAAGAAGCCGTTCCTCAAAGCTACAGTCCAGACCAGTATGTAAGTTTGGGTTTCCTGCAATCTGTTGAGGGTAGCCAACGCTATGAAATTCCTGAGGGTGTTTCCGTTGAGGATTTTCAGTCGGCTGTCATTTGGTGTCGTGAATTCAATGTGACCTTTGGCTTTGCAGCTCTCTAGCAGCTACGAAAAGTTGTCTTCGTTTTGTAAGCAATTCTGATCTCCTAGTTCGGTTCTCTTCTTCAGTTTGGTGGATTTTGGCGATCGCCCGCAATTCAACTACGGGCGACCACTCTTGTATCTGTTGTAATCTTGGCAGCCCCATGCAAAACTTCTCACCCAATCCTCTCACTCCACTGGCCTCACTCAAAAAACAGCTGAATGCAGACGGTATCCATAGTTTTGAAGCGATCGCTGAAGCCCTCTATCAGCAAAAGCAGCGTCA
>JBCBJE010000508.1:0-4696 GCA_038523735.1 Cyanobacteria bacterium J06626_18
ATATGTTCAGGAAAAGTTTCATTTAATGCTCTCTTCGTAAATTACCAGCTGTCTCAATCTTGCTGTAATTTAGGGCTGAATTCTTCCCTCAGAAGTGGCAATACCGCCTCTAACCAACGGTAGAGTTTATAACATCAAGTTTTGGATTAGCCAAGCCTGTTAGACCAAGATGAGTGGGCCTTGTTGAGGCAACGTTTGGAAGCGGCGTAGTGATCAAAAAGAAGATTCAGCGCCAAAATTCATCCAGGTTTATGTCAGCCATCTCTTGCTGGACTTCCTGAAAATAGCCGCTGGCAGTCAGAACTGCGATTTCTTCTTCGCGTTTATTTTGGTCAATTTCAATCTGGAGTTCTTCTAGCTGCTGCCTCAGCTCTTCTTCCTGACGTTTGCGCGCCGTGATGTCCTGAACCATCCCTTCGTAATACAAGACGCTGCCATCATTTGCCCTGACGACACGAGCATCGACTTCAGTCCAAATGATGCTACCGTCCTTGCGATAGCAGCGGTAAGCAAAATTCTTGAGCGTATTCGTTTGGGTTAGCGTCTGCTTAAACTCAAACCGCTTTTCTGGATCGACATAAAGCTGACTACTAATATCAGTAATGCTGGCAATCATCTCCGCGGGTGAATCATATCCGTAGATTTTAGCCAAGGCTGGATTGACGTGGATAAAGCGCCCTGTAGGACTGGATTGAAAAATACCTTCCAGGGCATTTTCAAAGATGCTGCGGTAGTTTTCTTCCGCAATCCGAAGCGCCTCCATCGCCTGCTTACGCGCTGTGATGTCGCGGACCATGATCAGCACTTCATCCGTTCCGAGTACCAAAATACGAACCTCTTCGTCCTGGGATTGGCTATCGACGACAATACGGTGCTCGTAAACCTGTAGTTGTCCCGTTTCTAGAGCCTGCTGAATGTGATGCATTCGCTTATCGGCCAAGTCAGGTGGTAAAGATTTATGCACCGTACTCCCCGGCTTGAAGTATTTGACGGCGTGGATGCCGCGGAGGCGATCGCTCCCCACGATATCCAGATAAGTGCCATCCCCCCGAGCCCGAATCATCAAATCCGGAATCGTGTCCACCACCGCCCGATTGGTTGCCTCGCTCTGCCGCAATGCTTCGAAGGACTGTTGAAGCTGTGCCGTCATTTGATTAAAGGAGGTTGCCAGCGTGTCAATCTCAGCAATAAAGCTGGTTTCCACCTGCTGATCGAGCTGTCCCTGAGCCAACTTGTCGGCAGCCTGGGAGACATCCAAAATGGGGCGGGTAATCCAGCGCGCCGTGAAAACGCTAATGACTAACGCTAGTATCAATGCTGCCCCACAGAGGAATGCTGTGTTGCGAGTGTTCGCATTGATCTCAGCCATAAAATCGGCTTCGGGTACCACCACCACAATCAGCCAATCCAGGCCAAAACCATCGCGAAAGGGTAAGACTTCTAAAAACTGACGTTTGCCGTTGATCTGGAAATCCAGCTGCCAAGCCTGTGTAATTTGCTCGAAGCCATTGAAGCGAGCGCTAAGATAGCTCGCTGTCTTTTGCACCAGCTGATCTTGACTCTGAGTGGCTGGCAGTAGCTCAGCCTCGGTGCCGTCGCCCAGCATCAACGGCTCATCGGTTGAATTTGAGATGAGATGTCCCTGCCGATCCATCACAAAAGCCTGCCCCGTTTGACCAATCTCTAGCTGGCGTAAGAAAGATCGAAATTCTTCAGGTAAGACGACATCCGTAGCACAAACACCAATTAGCTCTTGTCCCGAACGGTCATATACAGGCAAACTCGCCGTGATGTTCGGCAATCCAGTTGTGAATGCAATGTAGATGTCAGTCCAGGCGGGGCCTTCGGCTGCTGTAGCCGCCATATACCAAGGTCGCTGACGCGAATCATAGGGTTGGTCCGACTGAGGTAAGCGATGGGTACGCTTGCCTCGAACATCAAGCTCATAGTACCGACGCAGATAATCAGTTGATGGATTGCTATAGGACAACTGCAAAGCGCCATTTTCGGGCGATCGCAGTACCCCAAAAAATTCGCCCGTTTGCGCTCCTCCGCAATAGGTCAAGGCAATATTAGGTGAAATTCTTAGCTGTTGATAGAGCTGGCTTTCGCCAAAGGTGGCGTTGCTGACGTCTAGAAACCCTTGGGCAAAGGCGCTAGCGTTGACCCGGTTGATCGCGTGGGTTTGTTCAAAATAGCCTTGCAACTCCCTTTCGATGCGAGCAGTCACCTCCTGGCGTAGCTGGGTTGCCAGTTTGTTGACCGCTCGCTGGCCGTTACGAAAAGACAAGTATCCAACCAAACCCACTGCACCAATGACCTGACTCACCAGCAATAAAAGCAACAGAATCCTCAGCGATAGGTTGGTCGGTCGAGAGAATCTAGGTGCAGAGAATTTCGCAGACAGGAGCTCAGGCGAAGAAGAAGGTGACATGCCAGGAAGTGAAACGTATCGACTTTTAGCATTGAACAAAATTGGCAAGCAATGCTTACCTTACTGAGAGACGGCCTGAAGAGCAAGTTGTCAAAGTCCGGCGCAGGTATCACCAGTTATCAACATCGTTGCCGTCAATCCAGCCTGCCAGGTCTCGCTCTGGCTTAGCGGCATTAAAGATGTGAAGGCCAAAATCGCGCGATAAGTCTTCACAAACCTTGATACCTCGTAAGCTATTCCCTTTCGCGTCTAGCAAGGGGGAGAAAATGCCAACGCCTATTTGGTTAGGAACTACAGCGGTAATGCCACCGCCGACCCCACTTTTAGCCGGCATCCCCACCCGATAGGCCCATTCACCGGAGCCATCGTACATGCCGCAGGTCAGCATCACGCTAATCACATCCTGTACATAGCGCTCGTCTAGTGCCCGTTCCTGTGTGACTGGGTTGACGCCACCATTCGCTAGCGTGGCTGACAACATGGCCAAGTCGCGGGCATTTACCAGAATCGAGCACTGCTGAAAGTAGAGGTCCAGTGTTTCGTCAATTCTGTCGCTAACCATGCCGAAATTAAGCATCAGATACGCCATCGCCCGGTTGCGGTTACCGGTTGCTTTCTCTGACAAAAACACTGGCACATTGATATCGTGTTCGCGTCCGGTGTAGCGCCTAAACATATCGAGCAGGCGTTTCAGCCGTTCTGTACTGCTGTCGCCTTTGATGAGATCGGCAGTGGCGATCGCCCCGGCATTCACCATTGGATTGTAGGGGCGATTGGTGACCTCATCCAGCACGATCGCGTTAAAGGCTTCGCCCGTCGGCTCGACACTCACTTTGCTGTTGACGTAGTCGCGTCCATAGTCCTCTAGTGCTAGGCCAAATACAAAGGCTTTGGAGATCGACTGAATCGTAAAGGACTGGTCGCAATCACCCACTTCAAAGACCTGACCATCCTTGGTCACTACGCAAATGCCGAACCACTCCGGTTTGGCGGAAGCTAATTCGGGAATATAGTCGGCTACAGCGCCTTCATTGAGCGGCTGATATTTTTCGTGCAGATCCGTTAAGTAGGTTCGAAAAGGTGAGGTGACGGCTGTGATTGAGCTGGCGAGGGATTGTAGATTACCAATGTCGGACACGGTGTCTATACCTCCGTAATGTGCTGGGCAACTTTACGGAACTCCTGACTCACTAGATGATCGGGATATCGCACACAAAATACGCCTTCACTGGCTAGCTGGACGATGTCTTCTGAAAGCGGAAACACGCCTGCTACGGTTGCACCATAGGTTTCTTCCACTTTTTGCTTTAGCGCATCGCGATTGAGTGCCGTGTAGACCTTGTTGATAGCCAGTAGCATTTTGCGGACTTTGAGCTGGCGAGCCACGTCGACTGTAACGGCTGTGCCCTGGTAGTCCTGCTTGTCGGGACGCAGGATGAGAATTAGCACATGGGAAATCGCGATCGATAAAAACGTTTCTTTCGACAGACCTGGATGTGTATCGATGAACAAATAGTCTAGCTGCAGTTCTTTAACCAGTTGACGAAAGCCATCATTCATCAGCTTGACGTCATAGCCATTTTGCAGAATGCGGGCAATATCATCAGCTTTAACACTGGAAGGTACTAAAAACAACTGGCCGCTAGCGCTGACACCCACATTGCTGCTGACATCGTAGGCAGCGTCGGCGATCGCGCTTTCGCCCCAGAGGTAGCTGGTAAGGGTCTTGTCCGTTTGCTCGGGCTCTAGTCCAAATAGATTATGAATTCCTGGTGAGGGTAGGTCAGTATCCACGATACCGACTCGATTTCCCTGTAGTGCGACGGTCGTTGCCAAGTTCGCCGTAAAGTTAGACTTGCCGGTCCCCCCGCGATAGGAGTGAATCGAAATCACTTTTGGCATATCTAAATTTGTTAATGATTGTAAATTAGGGCAGTTTACTTTCCCGCTAACCTACCAGACGAAGAGCAGTAAGAAACTGTTGTCTACGATACTTTTTGATGGGGTGCAGAGGTATCTGCTAGCTTATGGCGCGTCTCATCCACCACTTCCAATCAACGAGCTAGCCCCACCTGATCGGCAATAAGTCACACTTTCCAACCCCAGATAGACGAGATTTCAAGACAATCCAATTAGTTTGTAGAGATGTAACACGACTTGGCATGTTCTGAGGAGAGAATAAAAGCGACGGGTTTGTGGTGGTAGAGAATAAGTCTGAGTAGGCTGTGGAGAAACTTCAATGCTCCCGTTGGTTCAGATTCC
>JBCBJE010000509.1:0-4688 GCA_038523735.1 Cyanobacteria bacterium J06626_18
AGCATTGAAATGGGCACGGATCGGTTACGACATCTAGTCACTAGTTTGCGAACATTTGCCCGCGTTGATGAAGTCAAACGCTACCCCACTGATTTGCACAAGAGCCTGGACAGCACGCTATTCATTTTGAACAACCGCCTGAAAGAGGGCATTACGGTCTACAAAGAGTACGGTGAGTTACCCATCATTCCCTGCTATAGCGGCCAGATTGGGCAGGTATTCATGAACATTATCAGCAATGCGATCGATGCCTTGTTGGAGCAGATGGCTAAGCAGAACCAACTGCAGCGAGGCAAGGAGCACACCGAAACTAGGGCTCGGATGCTGGATCCCGATTGGGAACCGAGCATTACCATCCTGACGCAAAACCGCGATTGCCTCCCAGAAGATGCCCCCAAGTCAACAGAACTCTCAACGCAGTGGGTTTCCATTCGGATTCGGGACAATGGCCCTGGTATTCCTGAGGCAATCCAATCCAAGATCTTTGAAGACTTCTTCACAACCAAACCCACTGGCGAAGGTACAGGACTTGGCCTGCCCATCACCCAGCAAATCGTGACGGAGAAACATCAGGGTCACATTGTTTTGCGATCGCCTTGTCTGCCAGCCACCGCCGAGGCACCGAGTCGAGGCACCGAGTTTGAAATTCTGCTGCCCGTACTTCCCACGAATCAACCCGCCTCACGGTCACATGCCCCCCTGTCATCAACCATCGATGGCACTTTGAAATCCCCAAATTCCTTACTGGCAGGCGCTTGCAGAAATCTTGGTTGATTGAGTCACTCTCAATTCGGGGAAGCAGCTGATAGACATCATTCTCCTATCCCCAAAGCTAAGTTAGGCAAGCAAATGTGAAATTTTGCTCCCCATCAATACTCCCCAGAAGGGGCCTGCCGCAATACAGACCAAATTATCCACTATCACCGATAATGTGGCGGATAGTCGCGATCGCGCACTGCTTGCTCACTTCTGATTCTCAGCAACCGATGGTAGCTCCCACTCTTCTGGCCTTGGATTTTGATGGCGTCCTTTGCAACGGCTTGGTCGAATATTTTCAGACCGCCTGGAAAGCCTACTGCCAGATTTTTGACGTTGCGGACAAAACACCCCCCTCAGGGTTAGCCGAACGCTTCTATCCTTTGCGCCCCGTCATTGAGACCGGTTGGGAAATGCCTCTATTGCTCCACGCTCTGCAGCAGGGGGTTGACGATGCCGCTGTTCTTGATCGCTGGCAAGCCCTCGTCCAGGACATTTTGGCTGAAACTGGCATCCAAGCCGATGCAGCCATGGCCCAAGTAGATGGCGTCCGCGATCGCTGGATTCAGACCGACTTAGACGGCTGGCTAAGCCTGCATCAGTTCTACCCCGGTGTAATTGAGCGACTGCAGGCGGCGATTGCGGCAGGCGTATATCTCGTCATCATTTCCACCAAAGAAGGCCGCTTCATTCAAGCTTTGCTCGCCAAGGCAGGCGTTGAGCTAGCCACCTCACAAATCATCGGCAAGGAAATTAAGCAGCCCAAAACCGACACGCTTAGCCAACTCCTGCAGGATCCGCCTCAAAGCCACCCCGCACCCCTCACAATCTGGTTTGTCGAAGACCGCCTCAAGACCCTGGAAAAAGTCAAAGCCCGACCCGACCTGTCCAACATTCCCCTATTCTTAGCCGACTGGGGCTACAACACGAATGCAGAAAAGGAGCAAGCCCGACGCGATTCGCGGATTCATCTGCTATCGTTGGATTTGTTAGTACAAGAGTTCTCAGAGTGGATGGTTAGTAATTAGTTCTTGGTTAATTGTTGATGGTTAATAGTTTTGAGTTTTGAGTTGGGTTGGTTCATCGCTGATGGTTGGTAGCTGGTAGCTGGTAGCCGGTAATCAGTGGTAAGAGTTTTGAGTTTCGAGTTCCCTCCTTCTGCCTCCCCTTTCCCCTTTTCCCCTTCACCTTTGTTCCCATTACCCATTCCCTTACTCCATCACTCCGTCACCCTCCCACCCTTCTACCCATCCCCCCTTCCCATGCTCGATCTCATGAAACTAGCCCGACAGATGCAGGGCATTAGCGAACACCTGACGCAAGAGGCAGAAGCGGCGCGTCAGCGGGTGATTTTGGCCAATGAGCTGATGACAGAAGCGCAGAAGCATCAGGCAGAGTTGGTGCAGGCGTTGACGGAATGGCGCGATCGCATTCCCTTTACAGTGGCTTGCCCGGTAGAAGCGTTAGATACTTGCATTCCAATTCAGGCGGCTCCTGAGGCGCACACCGTATTAGCAACGGACGGCTCGCAGATTTCCCCGAGTCACCACGAAATTGCCTACTGCTATTTGCTTAATACAGGGCGGGTGGTGCTGCACTATGGGCAGGGTCGCTATCCGCTGTTGGACAGTTTACCCGAGGTAATTTATCGTCCCGAAGATTTGTATGTTTCGCGGCAGTGGGGTGTTCGGACGGAAGAATGGATGGGGTATCGGCGTACCGTGTCTGAGGCCGAAGCACTGGCAGAATTGGCCCTCTCGGAAGCAGCGACATCTGGGGTTGGTTCAACGCTGGCATTGACAGATGGATCGCTAATCTACTGGTTTTTAGAAGACCTGCTGACGGGAGCCCGCGATCGCATTTTGCCGCCGATCTTGCAAGCCTGGGATCGCCTGCAGGCCGCTGGCATTCCCCTCATCGGCTACGTCAGCGCCTCGCGGAGCGGTGAAGCGCTGAACTTTCTCCGTTTGCAAAGCTGTCCCTTTGAGGAGCCCGATTGCCAGACACACTGCGCAGGCAAAGTCGATGGGGCTCCCTGCCAGGTCTATGAGCCGCTGCGGGATGTGGCGCTTTGGTCTACCCGTTTGGGACCGGGACAGCGCGGTCCGCTGTGGCGCAGTTCGGCCAACATTTTGGCCGAGTATGGAGCACACCCAATTTACTTTTGCTACGTTCACGTTGGCGCTGAGGTGGCGCGGGTTGAGATGCCGGAGTGGGTCGCTACAGATACGACGCTAAGGGATGCGGCGCTGGAGATGGTGTTGATGCAGGTGCAGAAAGGCTATGGCTATCCGATCGCGCTGGCTGAAGCTCACAATCAAGCTGTGGTGCGGGGGGGCGATCGCACCCGCTTCTTTGCGCTGCTGGAACGGGAAATGATCCGGGCTGGCCTACAAAACGTGGGTATTTCTTACAAAGAAGCCCGCAAGCGTGGCAGCATTGCTTAACAGCCATCTGCGGAATCGGCAAGACCCACGGTGTAGCCATTTCTGAACCCGTGTTGATCTGCTGTGTCTGCCGCTAAGTCTAAAACAATGCCATCAACCAAGACGATTCGCCAACCCGTTGTAGCCGATAGGTTACCCGCAGCAGCTTCCTCCTCCCAAATTTCAAAACAGCCTGTCCCCGAAGCCCAATGGCGCTGCCAGCAGACTCTGACCGGTCATCGCAGTTGGGTCCGGACAGTCGTAGTGAGCCCAGACAGCCAGTACATCGCCAGTGGTAGCGGTGATAGCACGATCGCGCTCTGGCGGTTCCCCGAAGGGACCCCTGTCTGCGAACTGCAGGGCCATACCAGTTGGGTTCGCTGTTTAGCCTTTAGCCCCGATAGCAAACTCCTCGCCAGTGCCGGTAACGACAACACCATCCGTCTCTGGGACGTTGAAACGAAGCAAACCGTCAGCATTCTAGAAGGTCACACGGGCTGGGTTCGGTCGGTAATTTTTAGCCCCGATGGTCAGTACCTGTTCAGTGGTAGCCAGGACACCACGGTACGCGTTTGGCAGGTCGGCCAGTCAACCCCTCTCAAAGTTTGGGATGGTCATGACCACTGGGTGCGATCGCTGGCCGTGAGTCCCGATGGGTCAACACTCGTGAGCGGCGGTCAGGATAGTCAGCTGCGTATCCATCGCCTGCAAAACAAGGGCACCAACCATGTTCTCAAAGGGCACAAAGCAGAGGTCCATTCGGTCGCCATTAGCCCCAATAACTGGCTGCTGGTAAGCAGCGGGGCTGACTGTACCGTGCGCTTCTGGAAACTCAATAGCGGTCGCCAAATTACTGCGTTTCGCGCCCACAGTGCTCCCATCAATTGCGTCATGTTCAGTCCCGATGCGGAGCTGTTAGCAACGGCCAGCAACGACAAAACAATCCGTCTATGGCACATCGAAACAGGGCGACTGTTGCAGGTTTTGGAGGGCCATGAAGGCTGGGTCTGGTCGGTTGCTTTCTCACCCAATAACCGGACTCTCGTCAGCGGCGGCTTAGACGGACACATCAAAATTTGGACTCGCTAGCCTCGTATCACATTGCTGCCTGTGTACAAGCCAGGGTTCGGCTGACCTGGCTGCGAAGGGGAACGGACTGGACGTTATCAATCAACTGAAACGCCTTATCGTACTGTCCCAATTCGGTATGGGCTCTAGCCAGATTGACCCAAACGATATTTTCCTGAGCTGCTGTCTGATCAGTTTTAGCAATCGCCTCAGCTTGAGTCAGCAGCGCCTTTGTCTGCTCAGGTTTTTGCAGCTTGTGATAAATCAAAGCTGTTGCAGTGAGGGCGGTACTGCGGGCAATAGGTTGCTCATAGCCTTTGGCCGTTTCACGTACAAACATGGCTGCCTCGGCTGCTTTATCGTTATATCCTGCCTCGCCATAGAGTATGGGGATGACAGATATGCTGGAAAACCCCATAAAGAAAGGCATTTCTGGAA
>JBCBJE010000510.1:0-4688 GCA_038523735.1 Cyanobacteria bacterium J06626_18
CGAGATTTCTGAATACAAAAACTCGCGCATGAAAAAGCTTTTGGAGAGTCTGACTCGACCAAATTCTTCCAGTGATTTAACGGTTTGGGGCTTTTTCATCCTGATATTGATTGGTGTTAGGCGATCGTGTCAAGAGCTACCAACAAGATTCAACGTGAAGATGGCTAGTCTTTTCCAGCTCAGGTTGAGTATTAGTTGAAAGTGGTCGAAGTTAGTGAGGACTAAAGTTCCTTAGCCAAACATCTGGAGTCAAAATTTAAACGTTCTGAAAAGGATTTAGAACTAGTAAGTCATCGTCTCCCGTGATAATAAAACTTGCCTTGCCATCAACAGCCAACTCTAGAATTTGGTTGTCCTTCGGATCCCGGCACGCAGAAATTTTGGATACAGGATTGATTAAGATTGAACGGTTAACTAAAACCGTCAAAAAATCCTTTTTATCTTCTGGCTTGATATAGCGATCAAACTTCCTACGATTTAAGACATTTCTCAATTCCTCCAGCGTTGTCAATGAAACCAACAACTCACCTATAGCCAGTACTTTTCTAAAAACCCTGGCAGGTTTGCCTTGGCGAAACAATGTAGCACTCACAAGGACATTGGTATCGAGCACAAAACGGCTACTCGTCATTCAATATGGACTCTAGAATTTCAGGTGTTAGCCCTTGGGAATGCGCATAGTTGCTCATGGAATCCATGATTTCCTCAAGAGAGCGTTTTGGTTTGGTTAAGTCTCCTAACTGCAAGCTCAACAAAACTTCGATTCTGCGTCGCTCTTCTTCAGATACCGCCGCAAATCGGTCTGCGGCTTCTGCACTTACCCGAATTTGAATTGTTTTCATCTCCATTGATTATTCCGAGCTTAAGAGGATGTCGTCTTCATCATAGAAAGCCGCACCTAAATTTGGGACTGCTCATTAGCAAATAGAGAAAGCTACACCGTTCAGGACGATAACGTTCCCTACGATTGTCAACTGCCGCTGATACGGGCAATATCACGGGCGTTTTCCTCAAAGGCGGCATTGAGGGCATCATCCCCCGTGAGACCATTGGCCAGAGCCTGCTGGATATGCTGTAATACCCGTTTATAGTCGCGGGGCATCACCTGCACGAACTTCGGCACCATAGCCTCCCATCGTTCTAGTACCGTGGTTCCTACACTGCTATTGGTGTAGGTAACGTGGCGCTGAATCATGTCGTGTAGCTCGCGGATCTCTTCGGGATCTTCCAGCGTTTCGAGAGCTACCATTTCGGTGTTGCAGCGAGTGGGGAAGTCGCCTGCTTCATCCAGTACGTAGGCCACACCGCCGCTCATGCCAGCAGCAAAGTTACGCCCAGTGCGACCGAGGATGATCGCTTTGCCGCCCGTCATGTACTCACAAGCGTGGTCGCCAACCCCTTCCACCACAGCCCTGACGCCAGAGTTGCGGACGCAGAAGCGCTCGCCAGCCAAGCCGCGAATATAAGCTTCGCCATCGGTGGCCCCGTAGAAGGCCACATTGCCGGTGATGATGTTTGCTTCGGGGATAAAGGTAGACTGTCGGGGCGGATAGAGGATGATTTTGCCGCCGCTTAAGCCTTTGCCCGTGTAGTCGTTAGCGTCGCCCTCCAGCTCCAGCGAGACGCCCTTGGGAACGAAGGCTCCGAAGCTTTGCCCCGCACTGCCCTGGAAGTGGAGATGCACCGTATCCTCTGGTAAGCCCTCCCAATGGCGCTTGGTAATTTCGTTGCCGAGGATAGTACCGACGACGCGGTTGATGTTTTTGATCGGCAGTGTAGCGCTGACTTTTTCGCCACGAGCGATCGCCGGCTCACACAAGTCCAGCAGCGTGGTCATGTCCAGAGACTTCTCCAGACCATGGTCTTGGGGAATCTGGCAGTAGCGTCCGATTTCTGGTCCGACTTCTGGCTGATAGAGGATGGGCGCTAGATCCAGCCCCTTGGCCTTCCAGTGATCAATGGCCTGTTTCGGCTCCAGCACATCGGTGCGGCCAATCATTTCATCCAGGGTACGGAAGCCAAGTTGGGCCATCCACTCGCGGATTTCCTGAGCGATGAACTGCATGAAGTTGACCACGTGGTCGGGATCACCCAGGAAGTGCTTCCTCAGTTCGGGGTTCTGGGTCGCGACGCCAACAGGGCAGGTGTTCATGTGGCAAACCCGCATCATGATGCAGCCCATCGTGACCAGCGGTGCGGTGGAGAAGCCGAATTCCTCAGCTCCTAGCAATGCTGCAATCACCACATCCCGCCCGGTCTTCATTTGGCCGTCCGTTTCTACCACCACCCGGCTGCGGAGGTTGTTCATCACCAGCGTTTGGTGGGTTTCTGCCAGTCCTAGCTCCCAGGGCAGACCGGCATGCTTGATGGAGGTTTGAGGAGAGGCTCCCGTCCCTCCATCAAAGCCTGAGATCAGAATCACGTCGGCGTGGGCTTTGGCGACGCCAGCCGCGATCGTACCCACACCCACCTCCGACACCAGCTTGACGTTGACCCGCGCCTCGCGATTGGCATTCTTCAGGTCATGAATCAGCTCAGCCAAGTCTTCGATGGAGTAGATGTCGTGGTGGGGCGGGGGCGAAATCAAGCCCACCCCAGGAGTCGAGTGACGCACCTTGGCAATCCAGGGATACACCTTGCGACCAGGTAGCTGACCGCCTTCACCTGGCTTAGCCCCTTGCGCCATCTTGATTTGCAGCTCTTTGGCTTGCGACAGATACAGGCTGGTGACGCCGAAACGGCCTGAGGCGACTTGCTTAATCGCGCTGTTCTTGGAGTCGCCCTTGTCATTGGTCCAGGTATAGCGCTCTGGATCTTCGCCGCCTTCGCCCGTGTTAGACTTGCCGCCGATGCGATTCATCGCGATCGCCAACGCCTCGTGTGCTTCCTTCGAGATGGATCCATAGCTCATCGCTCCTGTCTTAAAGCGGCGGGTGATAGCCTCAACGGGCTCCACCTCATCTAGTGGCACGGGCTCACGGGTCTTGAACTGGAGCAAATCGCGCAGCCGGAAAAGCTGTTTCTCTTGTTGGTTGACGAGAGCCGCATATTGCTTGTAACTCTCGTAATTGCCTGTACGAACCGCCTTTTGCAGCGTGTGAATCACTTCGGGGCTAAACAGGTGGGCTTCACCCTCTTGCCGCCATTGGTAGTCGCCACCGACATCCAGCGTCATGTTTTCCGTGGGACGATCCGGGAAAGCATGGCGATGGCGTTGAATCGCTTCTGCCGCTAGCATATCCAGTCCCACGCCCTGAATCCGCGAAGCGGTCCAGGTGAAGTATTTATCGACAACGGCTTGATTCAGGCCCAGCGCTTCGAAGATCTGGGCACCGCGATAGCTCTGAATCGTAGAGATGCCAATCTTGGAGGCAATCTTGATCACGCCTTTAGTCACCGCTTTGGCGTAGTTTTTATAAGCCTTCTCCAAATCCATCTCGGGCAGCAGGCGATCGCGCATCATGCCTTCAATGGTTTCAAACACCAGATAGGGATTAACGGCACCACAGCCATAACCAACCAGCACAGCAAAGTGATGCACTTCACGGGGTTCGCCAGATTCCAGCACAATGCCGACGCGGGTGCGGGTGCCGTGGTGAATGAGGTGGTGATGCAATCCCGACACGGCTAGCAGGGCGGGAATCGCCGCGTGGTTTTGGTCGATGCCTCGGTCAGACAGGATGATGAGGCTCTTGCCGGCGGCGATCGCCTCATCCGCCGCCTGAAAAATGCCTTCCAGCGCTGCTTCCAGACCTGCCGCCCCAGTCTTTGGATCAAACAGAATCGGCAGCGTCACCGATGGAAATGCTTCTGAATGCTTGAGCTTAGCTAGCTCTGCATTGTTGATAATGGGCGTTTTGAGGCTGATCAGATGGCAGCTCTCGGGTTCTGGCTCGAGCAGATTGCGCTCGCTGCCGATGGTGGTCGCGGCTGAGGTAATGATGGCTTCGCGAATGGAGTCAATGGGCGGGTTGGTGACCTGCGCGAATAGCTGGTGAAAATAGTCGTACAGCAAGCGGGGACGATTGGACAGCACTGGCAGGGGGGTGTCGGTACCCATCGCCCCAATCGCCTCGACGCCGTTTTGCGCCATCGGTTTCAACAACATCCGCAATTCTTCGAATGTGTATCCGAACGCCGTTTGGCGGACGGGTAGGGGCACAATGCCTGGCGCTACAGATTCGGGTATCCCCACCGAATTTTCCGGCACAGGCAAATCGGCCAAATCCACCCGATACCGATCCAACCATTCCCGATAGGGATGCGCTGTCGCGATTTGCTGCTTGATTTCCTCATCCGCAACGATGCGCCCTTCTTCCATATTTACCAGGAACATCCGCCCCGGCTCCAGGCGGCCCTTGTACGCCACCCGCTCCGGCTCAATCGGTAATACCCCAGCTTCAGAAGCCATGATTACCAAATCGTCCTTCGTGACGGTGTAGCGCGAAGGTCGCAAGCCATTACGATCCAGTACTGCGCCCATCATGGTGCCGTCCGTAAAGGCAATGGATGCCGGACCATCCCAGGGCTCCATCAGGCAGGCATGGTATTCGTAGAACGCCTTTTTCGCCTCACTCATAGACTCATGGGCAGCCCAAGGCTCGGGAATCATCTTCGACAACACACTGGAGCTGATGACCCTGGCGGGTCGTTCCCTGCCCCATGCCGTGATGATGATGATTCCCGAG
>JBCBJE010000511.1:0-4682 GCA_038523735.1 Cyanobacteria bacterium J06626_18
AATTTTTAGCAAGTCTGGAAGTAAAAGAAGAGTTTTAATGGCGTCTTTTGAAATATACAAGAATTGTTTTATCCTTGCTCAGAAACGTCGCTGGGCAAAGGCTGTCCGAGGAAGTATTGAGGATATTAGTCGTGTCGAAATCAGCAGTCCCGATTCCAACAAGTCATCGGAAACGATTATTATTCAAGAGAAACGACTCGTTCATCAATTTGGCTCTCACCTCACAATTGCTGAGAAAGAATGGATAGTCTCTGAGATACGGCGATATCTCCAGGAACATAAATAGCTTGACTTCACGGAATGGATATAGCCTCAGATACAGGCGTATCAGCAAAGACATGAACATTAACCCCAGATACCGTGATCTGTTTCCAGGTCACTTTTGGCACGGCATCAGTTGTCGACAATGCTGATTTGACAGCTCACCTGTAAGCGATCGCCTAAATATCCAAGTCTTCCAGATTGAGCTTAGGACCGTAGGTTTCAATGAACTCACGGCGGGGGGCAACGCGATCGCCCATCAGCACCGTGAAGATGCGATCAGCTTCAGCTGCATCTTCAATCTCGACCTTCTTTAGGGTACGGGTTTCAGGATTCATGGTGGTGTCCCACAGCTGGGCCGGCATCATTTCACCCAAACCCTTAAACCGCTGAATGGTGTAGTTAGCGTTGGCAGGAAACTCATTATTAATTAGGTCATCCCGTTCGCGCTCGCTGTAGCAGTACCAGTGATTGCGTCCCCGCTCGATTTTGTACAGCGGCGGACACGCAATGTAGACAAAGCCTTGATCAATCAGCGCCCGTTGATAACGGTAGAAGAAGGTGAGCAGTAGAGTCCGAATGTGGGCTCCGTCTACGTCGGCGTCCGTCATCAGACAAATGCGGTGATACCGGAGTTGCGATTCGTCAAACTCTTCGCCCTTAATCCCCAAACCCAGTGCGGTAATTAGCGACTGAATCTCAGTGTTTTTGTAAATCCGAGCATCGTCCGTTTTCTCAATATTGAGGATCTTGCCTCGCAGCGGCAGAATGGCTTGGAACCGGCGATCGCGTCCCTGCTTGGCGCTGCCTCCTGCTGAGTCACCCTCCACGATGAAGATCTCTGATTCACCGGGGTCGCGACTGCTGCAGTCAGCCAGTTTGCCGGGCAGCGTGGAGGACTCCAGCACCGACTTGCGGCGCACCAGTTCGCGGGCGCGGCGAGCGGCCTCAGCCGCATTAAACGCCTGAATCGCCTTTTCCAAAACGGCATCAGCTACGCTGGGGTTGAAGTCCAGATATTCGGTCAGCGTCTCACCCACTAGCGTGTCGACGATGCCGCGAACTTCGGTATTGCCTAGCTTGGTCTTGGTTTGCCCTTCAAACTCCGGCTCGGGAACTTTCACTGAAATGACGCCCGTCAGACCTTCGCGAATGTTTTCCCCGCTGAGGTTCGACTCGTTTTCTTTCCGCTTGTTGCGCTTGCGGGCGAAGTTGTTCATCGTCCGCGTCAGGACGGTCTTCAAGCCCTCTAGATGGGTGCCGCCATCCACCGTGCGAATGTTGTTGGCAAAACCCAGCAGGTTGTCCGAGTAAGCATCAACACACCACTGTAGTGCTACCTCAACCTGGACCCCGTCCTTATCGGAATGGACGTAGATGATTTCGTCATGCAGGGCCTGCTTATCGTTATTGATATAGCTGACGTACTCTTTAATCCCACCTTCGTAGTAGTAGCGAGAAATCTTGGGCTCATCTGCCTTCAGTAACTCTAAGCGGTGATCGGTGAAGGTGATATCAACGCCTGCATTCAGGTAAGCCAGCTCCCGCAATCGTCCCGCCAGTATGGTGTAGTCAAACTCAATACCGGTGGTGACGAAAATAGTGTCATCGGGCATAAAGCTGACGGCGGTACCCGTACGATCGCCGCTGCCGTCACGGATCTGCAAATCGCCGATGGGAATGCCGCGCTCAAAACGCTGGACATGGGTCTTGCGATCGCGCCAAACGGTGACCTCTACCCACTCTGAAAGCGCATTCACAACCGAGATGCCGACCCCGTGGAGTCCTCCCGAAACCTTATAGCCGCCACCGCCAAACTTTCCCCCCGCATGGAGAACCGTCATGACCGTTTCTAACGCCGATTTACCCGTTTGGGGATGAATATCGGTGGGAATCCCACGTCCGTCGTCGCATACTGTGACGGAACCATCGGCATTCAGGTCAACTTCGATACGCTTGCAGTAACCCGCCAGTGCTTCATCGACAGAGTTATCAACCACCTCATACACTAGGTGGTGTAACCCACGTGGCCCGGTGCTGCCGATGTACATTCCAGGTCGTTTACGAACAGGTTCTAGTCCTTCCAGTACCTGAATCTGCTCAGCACCGTAGTTGGTCGCCATAAATTCTGTTACTCCACAAAGAGCGCTTAAGCGCCTCTAACCGATTTCACGAGAAAACACCCTAAAATTCTAGCACAAACCTACTGAGGCAGATTTTAGAGCAGTTTCTATGGACGCTTGAAGGGGGGATGTCATTGCCAATTTTCGCTGAAGCTAGTCAGGTCACTTCTAACCCAGAGCAGCATACTGGAAATAGTACATACAAACCCTGTCTGATTGCACTCGGAGGGGCAACCGCCACAGGCAAAACAGGTTTAGCACTGGCCCTTGCCGAACGGCTATCGATCGCGATCCTCAGCGCCGATTCGCGTCAGGTTTATCGCAAACTCGATATTGGTACAGCTAAACCCTCGATGGCAGAGCGATGCCAGGCACCCCACTACTTCATTGATATTTGTGAGCCGACTGACACCCTGACAGTAGCCGAGTATCAACATAGGGCTCAAAGGCTCATTGAGCTGCTCCAAGATAGCGGAGAACAGCTGCCTTGGTTAGTGGGTGGCACAGGTCTTTACATTTCGGCCATTGTGGATGGGCTGCAGATTCCGCCTGTGGCGCCTCAGCCAGCCCTGCGATCGCAGCTCAAGTGCCTGGGGCAGCCCCAGTGTTACCAAATGCTGCAGCAAATTGATCCTGACGCGATCCAGCGCATTCATCCCCACGATGCCATCCGCACTATCCGAGCCCTGGAAGTTGCCTATGTGACAGGTAAACCTCTATCGGCCTTACAAGGGCAAAGTCCCCCAATCTACCCTATTCTCTACCTCGGTCTGGATTGTGACCCCGATATTCTGGAAGTGCGAATTAAACAACGGACCGCTGTCATGCTGGAACAGGGATTAGTGCAAGAAGTAGACAGTCTTCGTCAACGCTACGGAGCTGACCTACCCCTGCTGCAGACCCTAGGCTATGCGGAAATTCTGGGCTACTTAGCCGGTGACTACACGCTGGCAGTTGCTGAAAGTTCAATTGTGAAAAATACACGGCAGTTTGCTAAGCGCCAACGGACCTGGTTTCGCAAGCGTTCGATTCAGTGGTTTGATGCTAATGCGCCAGACCTTGTTGATCAGGTATGGCAGACTATTCAGGCTTTCCTACAGACAGTTAAGTAAGTGGCTACAGCATGTAAGGAATTTGACCCGCTCATCGTGAAGACATACCCAGAACCCAAATTAGATTCTCAAAGCCGTCTATTCTATGCAGTCATTTCTTTCTCGTCCTCAACTCGCCACTGTTTCGCTAGCGTTTGTCAGCGCATGGGTGATGCCGCTGTCGGCAAACGCTCAGACCCTTCAAAACATTGACACTGCACCAAACGATCAGTTTAGCGATCGCGTCACCATTGAGCCCGGTGTCACCCGTCTATTCGGTCAGCTGGATGCGCCTGATACCACCGAGTTTGTTTACACTACGACCGGCAATCTCGAACCGGGTGAAGTGGATACCATCACCGTTTCTGACCTACCGCCATCAGAGCCGATCCAGGTATTTTTAGAGATATCCAGCGATCGTACAAACGCGGTTATGGGTCTCTTTGATAACGAGGACAATTTAGTCACTCTAGGCTACGGCAGCTATCCCTACGGTGCCCCTTATCCAGCCATAAGCAGTGCCGTGCCTATCAATGGAACGCTTAACCTCAAAGTCTCAGGCGGCGGCGATGACGATCTCGACGGCATGATTGAGTATTACGACTACTACACCTACTGCGAAGATCCTGAAAGTTGTGAGCCTTTTGCTGTCACGGCCCATGGTCAATCCGGTGAATATACCGTTTCAGTATTGGTTGGACATGCCCAAACTCAGGGTGATGTTGACTACTTTACGCTCAGCGGTTTAACACCCGGCCACGTGTTTACGGTGTCTGAAACCGCTCGATCGGAGTACGGTTTGCGGATTGGTTGGATGGCGAGTGACGGAACTCTCATCGGCAAGAGTAGCTATGTTGAATTCTCCGGTCGTGAGCAGTTAGGTGGGATCGTTCCCGCAAGCGGTGAAGTGTATCTGGTGGTCAGCGCTTACGAAGACTACGACTTTCAAGGAACCCACTCCATCAGTCAGGACTACCTCCTAGAGATTGAAACCAGACCACAGTAGAGCGATTTTGGATTTTGGATGGTTGTTGGTTGTTGGTTCATTGTTGATGGTGGGTGGTAGATGGTGGATTGTTGGGTTGGGCGAGGCATTTGGAGCGTAGAGTCTCGATGGGGGGTGAGCATATGGGCCAAATGCCTCGCCCTTACGGATTCTGCTCCCCACTTTCCCTTTTTCGCTTTCCCCTTTGACCCACGACCCTCT
>JBCBJE010000512.1:0-4673 GCA_038523735.1 Cyanobacteria bacterium J06626_18
AGAATCTTCAGCTGTATTCCCGTTACAGGCCACTACGAAAAAAATAAGGACACTCAAGCTCAAAAAAGATAACTTGATTTTCGGTTTTGGGTTCATCGAAAGCTCCCTTGACTGACGCATGAGCAATCTAAAGACAATCAGAAATGTCAAGGCTGTCTCGCTTAGCAAAAAATCGTCGTTTAAGACGGTTTGAAGCAACAATTAAGCTTAAACAGGGTTTCGCGCGCTGTCGTGTGCCAAATAGCTAAGGCACTATATCTATCTGGCATATGACTAAAGTCATGCCGAATGGCACCAGGAGCAGAATTCGTGGCTTCTTAGAGTTTCAGTTTCTAATTTTGGCGCGGGGGCTGGCTGGCAAAATGATAGGCACTGTTCGTTGCGATCGCGAAAGGCTATGAAAATCAGCAAGCGATTCCTCATCTGGGGAATGGTGGGACTTCTTCTATCAACTGGGTTGGGTGGTTTTGGCAATTTGGCGGGAGCTGTTTGGGCAACTGAACCTGCTGCGATGCCCGCACTGGAACAGGCAATGCCGGCTATCGCGCAAAGCACCGAATCCGATAAGAGTGCAGCCGACGATCTGCAGCTTCCCGAAGCGGAACCCTCGGAGGCGAGTCCAGAGGATGAGGGAGGAGATATTGAAGATGCCGAAGGCCGCACACTGAATCTGCCAGATTTTGAACCTCGGCTTCCTGGCGAAACGGCTCCAGAACAGTCTGGCTCCGATGAAGCCACTGAGTCCGAGGAGGCGACTGATCCAAATGAGTCACCCGATGAGGCTAGTGAAGAAGATCCAGATTGGACAGAAGGTGAGGTTGAATCTTCCGAGGAAGAACCGCCCAAAATCTCGAAGCAGCAGCAGATTCTCATCACTGCTGACGAGCACTACCTAGCGGGCGACTACGCCACCGCTGAGGCGTTGTACCGTCAGGTAAAGGACAATCTCTGGCAAGTGGACCCTGCAGACTTGCGCCCCGAGCCGATTTTTGATCCGGCTGATCTGCCACCTGCCGGTGCGGTCTACTGGCGTGAAGCCCAAGCAGGCTATGAACAGGGGCTCACACACCGGACAACAGTGCCGCTGGAACTGCTGGCCGAGGACTATCCCGAATTCATTCCCGGCCAGGTATTTTATGCCAACTATCTCGTAGAACAAGGGCGAGCGGAAGAAGCCGATGCCATGCTCGACAGTGCCCTACTGGTCTATCCGAGTCAGCCGGATCTCCTGAAGGCTCGAACCCACACACAAATGGCCTTAGAGCAGTGGATTGAAGCCTCCATCACAGCGCGGCAGTTCATCCTGTTGAACCCAGAACATGCTGATTATGAGGAAATGGCGACCCTGAGTCAGGAGAACCTGGATCGGTTTCGAGCCGCGATGAATGAGGAAATCACTGGAAACTTTATCGGGAATCTGGTGACGGGGGCGGCAGGGGCACTTTTGACGGGTGGTTTGATTGGTCCTTACACGGCGCTGAATTCGGCCATGCTGCTGTTGCAAGGCGAGTCAGCAGTGGGTGCGACAACAGCGGAACAAGTGAAGGTTCAAGCTCCTATGATGAGCGATCGCCAGGTGGATGAATACCTCGATACAATGGGGCAAGAACTCGCCAGTCTGGCAGGACGCGATGAATTTGACTACGACTTTTACGTCATCGACGATCCTGAACTGAATGCCTTTGCGCTTCCCGGTGGGAAGATCTTTATCAATGCGGGGGCTATTCTCAAAACGAATTCCGAGGCCGAACTGGCAGGACTGCTGTCACACGAACTGTCCCATACTGTTCTCTCCCACGGTTTCCAAATGGCGACCAATGGCAACCTAGTCAACAGCATCGCTAGCATTTTCCCCGTGGGTCAAGTCGGCGGCATCGCGGCGGGACTTGCCTTCAGCAGCTACTCCCGGCAAATGGAGCGGCAAGCGGATGTTTTGGGAACGCAGATTTTGGCCACGGCGGGGTATGCGGCAGATGGATTGCACAACCTGATGGTGACCTTGGAGGAGGAGACGGGCGATCGCAGTGGGCTCCAGTGGTTTGCCTCCCACCCCGCTCCGACTGAGCGCGTTGAATATCTCAGGCAGATAGTGGAAGCTGGTGGCTACAATCGCTACGCCTATGAAGGGGTTGCCACTCATCTTGCAATTCAACAGCGTGTGGCTCGGCTCATGGATGAGCTGCCCGATGAAGCTGGTGACGAACCAACCGAGACAGAAGACCCTGATGCGACCAGGGAAGAAACTGACCCAGCCAATGAAGACATCATGCCCGATGCCTCTGAGGCAGAAGAGGCAAACAGTGAAGACACAGTGCCTGATGTGTCTGTAGAAGAGAGGGACGAAGCTGTAGGAACCGATAGTGAGTAACCCATTGGCTGTGCAAAGCCGCAACTTACAAGCTTTGCATCCTAAAGCAGCCGCACAACAGTGGGCAAGCTAAGGCTACCAAACGTTTCTGTCTTGCAAACTTGATGAACCTTCGTCTTGTCCGCCTACTTGAGCATCCTTATTGGCAATTGCTACAGCGTAATCGCCGTTTGCTCATTTGGGCATTCTTGGGCGCTGTTATTTTGGCTATTTATCTGGGCGTGTTATTCCTGCTGCCTGTGGCTATGGTAGGGATAACTTGGAGAGGACTGGTGGAAGGCCGAGTGAACGTGAATCGCGTTTGGATCACGCGTGAGCAACATCCGAGGCTCTACTGGATGATAATTAGCCTCTACGGGTGGCTATGCTTAGTCACCGCTGGGGTGGTCTACACCTGCGGACGCTAACCGGTTAGTTTTCTCCATATGGCTACCGACCGGTGAGAGATATCGCGAATGCTTCTATTGAGCCTTTAATTTTCCCCTCTGTCCACACAGTTCCCTAACTTGCCAAAACGTTAATCGCATCCTGATCAACTGTTTCAGCTTGTAATGCCTTTAACCTAGCCTCTTCAGCCAGACTCTTTGCCAACTGTGCTTCGATCTGATCGCGGACGATCTGGCGATACTCCAAGAAGTGTTCGCTGAGGGCACAAGTGGCGATGTAGTGGTCCCACACGCCAGGATTTTGACGGAGGATGCGGAACCAATTCCACCAGAACTGGAAGCGGGTTTTACGGACAACCCCTTGACGCCAGCAGACCGTCAACAGCGCTCGAATGGTCACCGCATCGATTTTGCGGAGTCCGGCTTTGTGCTTAGGTGGACCTAGTCGGAGGAAGTGGCGATAGGTGCGGTTCAAGTAGACCATCGGGTCATACAGGCGGCTGAAGGCATCGACAAACTCGGTGGCAATTTCTTCCAGGGGTCGCGTGGGCACAAAGTTCATCAGATTGGTTTGGTTGCCGATAACATCTTGCTGCTCCCGCAGACGGCCTTCTTTCTCCAACCGATGCCAAAGGGCAGTGTCTGGTAGAGCCTGCAACATGCTGAAAAAAGCCGTGGGGATGGTGGTTTGTTCGACAAACTGGACAATGCGATCGCCCGCCCCAGCCTTTTCTCCATCAAAGCCAATGATGAAGCCCGCCATCACCCGCAGTCCAGCCCGTGTAATCGTGTCCACCGATTCGGTCAGCGAATCGCGCATGTTTTGGAACTTCTTGGTGTAGGACAGACTCTCCACATCCGGCGTTTCGATACCCAGAAAAACCGCATTGAAGTTGCAATCAACCATTAGCTCCAGCAGTTCCGGATCTTTCGCTAAATCAACGGATGCCTCCGTGTGGAAGCGGAACGGGTAGTTATGCTCCCGCATCCAGTCCTTCAGCTCATGCAGTAGCAACTTAACGTTGCGCTTGTTGCCAATGAAGTTGTCATCTACTAAGAAAACGGCGCGCTGCCACCCCAACTCGTGTAGTCGCTCTAGCTCGGCTAGTAGCTGAGCCGGTGTCTTGGTGCGGGGCTTGCGACCATAGAGCACGATAATGTCGCAGAACTCGCATTGAAACGGACACCCGCGCGAAAACTGAACCGACATGTTGTCGTAGGCACTGAGGTCGAGTAAATCGAAGCGGGGCACCGGAGTTATGGTGACGTCGGGTTTTTCAGTGGCTCGGAACTTCCCTTGGGGCTGACCTGTTTCCAGCGCCTCTACGAGCATGGGCAGGGTGATTTCCCCTTCATCTAGTACCAGATAATCGGCCCCCGCTGCCTCAGCTTCCTTCGGTAAGGCAGTAACGTAAGGCCCCCCGACGGCAACTTGCTTTCCCCGTCGCTTGGCCTCCCGAATTTGAGCTAAGAAATCCTCCTTCTGGACGATCATGGCCGACAGAATCACCAAATCAGCCCAGTCCCATTCTTCTTCTGTGACGGAACGAACGTTGCGATCAACTAATTTAAATTCCCACGTTTGGGGCAAAATTGCAGCAACCGTAATGAGACCCAGAGGCGGTAACAATGCCTTGCGATCAACCAGAGCTAAAACTTTCTCAAAGGACCAAAAGCTTTTCGGAAACAGGGGATACAGAAGCAAGACACGCATTCGTTAACCTCAGAGTATGGAGTCGTTAGGATACGGACCTTTTTTGTTTTCCTGCGACCCCCGTTTGCCGTGATTCGTTGTCAGTTTACCGCTTAATCTGGTCTATTTAATCCTATCGAGGTATTTTCTTCTCAATTGGTGCACTGGGAGCGATAGAGTTACGGAAGGGACTTTTCATAAATACGATAGGTTTTTTGGATGGTCC
>JBCBJE010000513.1:0-4672 GCA_038523735.1 Cyanobacteria bacterium J06626_18
CTTCTAAGATTCTGAGAGCGCTTCCAGATGCCTTAAGAAAAGCGAAGGATAACGGTGCAGGACTTCTAGGACTAACATGTTGGGGAGCGCCTTAATAAGTATTCGTAGACGTTGGGTTTCGTTCTTCAACCACAACCTACTATTCTTCGGATGCATCAGCAAAATCCTGAAAGCTTATATCCCTCAATAATCCGTAGGATGAGCAAAACGTAGGGTGCTCATCATGCCTAACAGCAGACGTAAAGATGGGCACGGGCATTCACTCCTTGCCCATCCTACGAAGAACGCGCTTATTGAATCGCTTTCAAAGCGTCAATGATTTGGATATTGGCTTTGGGAAAGGGAAATTGTTCTAGCTCTGAGACGGTGACCCAGCGGATTTCGTCACATTCGATGGGTTGGGGGTCGCCGCTGAGGTGGCGGCAGTGGAAGACGTTGAGCGTAACTTTGAAATGGGTGTAGGTATGGTCGATGGTAATGAGGAGATCGCCTACTTCCACGTCAATCGCCAGTTCTTCCTGTAGTTCACGACGAATGCACTCTTCAACCGTTTCGTCGGGCTCAATTTTGCCGCCCGGAAACTCCCAGAGGCCGCCCAGTAGCCCCTCTTGAGGACGACGGTCGATCAAAATTTGCTGCTGGTCATTCCATACGACGCCGACACCGATACGTTTATGGGGCAGGGGAGCGCGGGTTTCAGTCATAGGAATCTCCGACTGGACGTTTTGATTGTAAGCCTCACAGGTGGATTGCCAAGGGCAGAGCAAACAAGCGGGGCGATGCTTCGTGCAGAGGGTGGCCCCCAAATCCATCATGGCCTGGTTAAAGTCGCGAGGATTATCTTGAGGTAGCAGTGCCTCTGACAATTGCCAGAGCTGATTCAAGGCTTTACTAGGCGGCTGTTTCAATGCCATGAGACGAGCCAAGATGCGCTTCACATTGCCGTCTAGAATGGCAACAGGCTGGTTGAACGCTGCACTCAAAATGCCGCCTGCCGTGGTACGGCCAATGCCCGGTAGTGCTACCACCGCTGCAAAATCTTGAGGAAACACGCCATCATGTTGCTCGGCGATCGCCTGCGCCGCTCGATGCAAGTTGCGCGCCCGAGCATAGTATCCCAACCCTTCCCATGCCTTGAGGACCATCTGCTGATCGGCGATCGCCAGCTCAACCACGGTGGGAAACTGCTGTAGCCACCGCTCATAGTAGGGAATGACCGTTTTAACCTGGGTTTGCTGCAGCATAATTTCGGATACCCAAATGGCGTAGGGATCCCGTGTCCGTCGCCAGGGCAGATTACGACCCTGCTGCTGATACCAGGCCAGGAGCGATCGCTGCAGTTCTGATGTGACAAAGCTCGGCAGAGGCGGTGTGAGTTCTGCCGAGCGATTGTCAGGTAGATTGTTTTTGCGGGGCATGCAGGCTTAGGCAAACAACCAGTACCAGCCTACTCTGATTCAGGCATGGTAGGGTCAGCCGCCATCAACGAGTCCTCAAAAGCTAAACGCTGTTCGGCACTCTTCAGGAAGTAGCCGCTCATCATCGCTGAAGCCAGTAAGCGACCTAAGTGCTCGCGACTTGTCGTCACAGTGATATCAAAATGCTGTGCAGGTAGCCCTCCTAGTAAACCTACAATATTGTGCTCCATGACCTGCATGACCTCTGAAGACACCGGGCGAGACAGTTGAGCGACGGTTTCAGGACTCATAGACTGCACATATTGCAGTAAAGAGTTGACTTGGTCCTGCTTACCGTCAAAAAAGTCTGGAGTGTTGCCGGATGGATTGTTCACGTTCATGACCTCACTCGGCTAGCGATAGGTTAACTGCGCTTAAATGCAAAAGCGAAACTGTGCTGTTCGTATCAATTGACCCTACTCTAACAAGGGATGTACCGAAGCTTGGGTGAGTAGAACCGAACCCTTAGCAGGAGAGTTGACGCTCCACAATCGGCAAGATAATGGCCCATAGCCTAAATTTTTTCCTTAGGTCCCATAAACAAGACGGTTTGAGGAAGCATCTTAAATGTCATGCTGCCAAGACACCCCTCACCAAGTGGGATCTACGTAGAGATTGATAGTCAGCTCTGAATTGCCGGGCGGCACCGAACTAATACAAGCACAAATAGGATCTTCCGAGCCTTCAACCTCGACCTCGCAGGCGTGGCAAGACCCCATCAAACAGCCTGTAGGAATCTTCACGCCAGCTCTTGCGGCAACTTGCAACAGAGGCTCCCCGACATCGGCAGACACTGTGACATCATCTGGGACAAACCGAATCGTGACTGTCATGCTAACGGTAACCTCCTAAAAATAAGGGTTCTGGGTAGCCGTTTAACTGGATATGGCAAAGCGATACAATTAGCTTTCTTGACCCCGAGCCTGCTTCAACATATCCACTAACACATGGTGAGCTTCTTTAGCGTCCGCCAAAGGATGGTCAAATTTCACCCGCACAGGAATAGGGGCCCCCTCGACTTCAGCTGTCAGGTTCATGCCTTCGGGGTCAATGGAGTCCATCTTGGCAGCTGTCGCCGCTTGCGTGTTGCCAAAAACCTGAACATAGGTCAACACTGCATCAGCATGATCATCATTCATATGCTTACAAATGCGATCGCTGACTGCAGCCGTAATCGAGTCTGACATGGTAAATCTCGTAAAAGATGTTTACAGATGGACACAATTCCTCTCTCGATGATACCGCCTTTACCCGCAACCGCTGTACACCCCTGGCCATCGGGACATGTGTTTCAGAGCCCTGGTGCTTACTTTACCTATCGGGTGATTGGTCCTTGCTGTCGCCTGTACGATCGCGAACAGCTCCCCTGGCCTTGCTGTCGTCTGCAGTGGCGTAGCAAAGAGCCAAGCTGGCGACGTATTGGCCGCCGTTTTGTCCCTGATATGGCTACCCGTCGCTTTCCTTCCTACAACGTCGAAATTGTTGGCCAAGGCTATCGCAGTGAACCCTTTATCACGACCCTGTACATAGCACGCCTGTCGCCGGAGGAGCAGCATTGGTGGTGTACAAAACGGGTCCCGGCGGGGAAGGCGTGAGGGCAGGGCAGGGGGATGGGGTGAGCCTTGGCTAAACAGTAGATGGGGCTTGAATTCGGAGTTCGGAATTCGGAGTTCGGAAAGTCACATTTCCCACGTATTCTCTCTGGGAAAGGCGAAGCTCACGGCAAAGCCCTCATACCTAGCTATCCCCTCTGTGCCCTAACGCTTAATTCTCAAACCAAACCGGCGGTCCTTCAGGTTGATTAATGTCATCCATTGATCGCGTGGGCGTGTTAGTGACTTCGTTGAATTGGACAACTTGAAACACGAGCTGAAAAGGGCGTCCCATCTCCTTTTCGACAAACTCTTCGAGCAGACGCACCTGGTTGGGAGTGACGGGAGAATTCGCATAGACCGTTAAAGTAACCTGTGGCGGGACTTGGAGCCAGTCCGTTTCCATCGCCACTAACCGGACTCGCTGAAAGGTTACGGTTCTGTCGAGGAGAGCACGCTGGAGGTTGTCTTCGAGACGATCCTGCCGGAGCAGCTGATAGCTGGTGTATCCCAAGGGCAGCACGAGGAGCGACGTTGCGGCAAACGTTAGGCCCAAAGGACGGCGGGCACGATTGATGGGGAAATAGCCAGCCCACAGAAAGGCCAGCATGCAGGCAAGGGTGATGCCCATTAGATTGGTGACGTAGAGCAGAAGTGCGCCCAGGGCTTCTGTCATTTCTAGCTGTGCCAGCCACAGTCCCACGACGCAGAGCGGCGGCATCAGGGCAACGGCGATCGCTGTACCGGCCAATGAACTCGATAACTTTGCTTCGATTTTGGCGAACCCTGCCAGGGCCCCCGCAGTAATCGCAATGACCAAATCCAAGAGGTTAGGGCGCGATCGATTCCAGACTTCGCTGCCGTAGTCTGACAGGTTTACCGATAAGCCCAGCAGGGCTGAGATGGCGATCGCAAGTCCTGTTCCGATAGCGACAGCTTGAATGCTGGCACGGATGAGGTCGCGATCGGCTTCCAAAATGCCAAATGCCAGTCCTCGAATTGGCATCATCAGAGGGGCGATGAGCATGGCCCCGATAATGACAGCGGTGCTATTGGCCAACAGTCCGGATGTGGCAATCACACAAGACCCTAAAATCAACACAATAAAGCTCTTGCTTGCTGTACTCTCATCCTGCAAACTGTCGCTCATATAGTCGAGTGCTTGAGGCGATACCCGACGACCTGCCGAAAAATATTTCTTCAAAAAGTCGCGACTTCCTTGCCAAGCAGTTTGCATCCATGAGGTAGGGTTTGGCATGGCACTTCAAATATCTGGACACTGGCGAAATCGAGTACGCGACCTCATTAGAGGCATTGAAAAGCTGAC
Organism: Cyanobacteria bacterium J06626_18; assembly: GCA_038523735.1. Taxonomy (GTDB): domain Bacteria; phylum Cyanobacteriota; class Cyanobacteriia; order Phormidesmidales; family Phormidesmidaceae; genus SIO1E4. Next base: position 4,377 of record JBCBJE010000513.1, read on the forward strand.
AGACAAGGAATCGTCTTCATACTAGGCAGTTCTCGTAAGTTGTTTTAATTAAGAATTCTCACAGGCAATTGCGAAATTGCCACACTTCTATCCTGAGGGCACTTCTTAAATCGAGAGAATTAAAGTACAACAGTTTTATAACCCTAAGTCCCCCGTGGTTACCGTATCTTCTGTGCTGCCTATTGATTCCCATATCTTGCCAGGCCATAACCAAGAAACCTATCAAAGGTTGCAAGGTTACCTGCAAGCAACGCCCCCTTATCAGCTCTGGATTGCTGTCTGCGATGATTTGCCGC
>JBCBJE010000514.1:0-4665 GCA_038523735.1 Cyanobacteria bacterium J06626_18
CGAAAGTGGGTTTAAAGGGTGCTGAAGTTTGTTTAAATTTGCCAAGCAGTTTAGATACGAATGGTTAGATTCATATCGATAGATAGTATTCATATTTTCATTGGCAATTGCAATCACACTTTTGTAAAGCATAGGCTTGTTTTATCTATCAATGACTGGTTTGATCCATTAGTGAAGAAAACCACCCCTAATTCAGCTATGAAATTTTTAGGGCGATCGCCTCAGTTCTGTACAGAGTTTGAGGCGATCGCGTTTTAGAGACTCGCGAAAATTTCCTGCCTGGGCAGCCGAACCATTGCCCACATCAGCTAGCCAAAGGCCATCAAATTGTCATGTTTTCACTGCCGCTGCTGAAGGCAAAGTTATCTGCCGTTAAGCTAGCAAGATCGTCCACAGTGAGGTTTTCGAATACCGTCACTTGACCGCCCTGCCCTCGTAGGAAGCGATCGATGTTGGCGTACTGGACGGCTTTGATATCGACATCACCGCTGTTGCCGGGTAGGGCATCGGCAAAGATGACAATACCTGCGTCGGTATCTCCACCGCCCCCGCGAACTTCACTAAAGGCGTCGGCAACGGTCAGTTCAGGCTCAGCCAAGACGACAACGTTAGCGCCTACAAGGGAATCGCCAGCTGCTTGGTTCGCAAAGCGAAGCGAATCAAGTGAGAACTGATCAGGGCTGAAGAGGAGCCGATCTTCCGCCGAGTTAAAGTCAGTAATGGTGTCTGACTCCTGAGCAGAGAAGTCTTGCTCGTCCACATCGATTTCAATACCTGCGAAGTAGTTACTAGAGAACTGGAAAGCATCGCGGCCTGCGCCACCGGTTAATTGGTCTCGTCCGTCCCGGCCATCGAGGATATCATCACCTGCGGTCCCCTCTAGTATGTTGTCGCTGTCGTCACCGAAAATCAGCTCACCGTCATCACCCTCATCATTCTCATCGTCCTGAATGGCTTCGAACTCGAAATTATCGGCAGCGAAGCTGGCCAGGGCATCAATAGCCTCTTGACCTATCAAGTCGGTCTGACGGGAAATAATCTTCAAGTCAGCGTCAGCATCGTTGAGGTTGGTGGAATAGGCCAGACGGTTCAACTGCAGTTCCGAGTTGAAGTAGACAAAGAATCCAGCCCCATCTTCCTCAGTGAGTTCAGCAATTTGATTAGCGGCAGTACCGGCTAGGAAAGGGGTCTCAGGATCGCCGTCGTTGTCGCTGTTGAGCAGCGTAATGACGTTGGTCCCAGCCTCAATCGCGGCATCTTCAGTGTTGGCATCGAGGGCAGCGAAGCTGACATCGCCGATGACATCGAAGTCAGTGGCGTTGAAACGATACGTATCTTGCGCAAAGTCGAAGTCGGTGACGAAGTCTTCGTTGGCCACAATGTCGCGCTCGGGAGCTGAGACATCGGCACCGTCAAAAGGATCGCCTTCAAAAGCAAAGACGTCGGCACCGTCACCACCCGTAATGGTGTCGGAACCACCGCGCCCCGTGATGGTATCATCGCCAGCCAGAGCATTGATGATGTCGTCATCCTCAGTGCCATCGATGATGTCATCGTCCTCAGTGCCGTTGATGGCGCCGTTGTCAACGCCGTCACCGATGAAGTCAAAGTTATCAGCAGTAAATTTAGGCAGCTCTCGGATGGCTTGATTGCCGGTACGGTTGGTTAGCCGCGCCACAATCTTGAGGTCTGCTTCAGCATCACTCAGGTCGGTAGAGTACACGAGGCGGTTAATGCCTAGCTCCGAGTTGAAGTAGACAAAAAAGCCGGCGTCCGGCTCGGTGATTTTTTCAGCAATAAGATTGGCAGCAGTGCCTGCTAGGAAGGGCGTGTCAGGATCGTCATCATTGTCGCTATCTTGCAGCACGATGATGTTGACGCCGCCAGCGGGCAAGTCTGCCGCTAAGCCATTGAAGAAGGAAACTTCACCGGCTGTCTGAAAGTCATCGGCATCCAGAACAAACTGGTCAGTCGCAATTGAGAAATCGGTGATGGTGTCTTCGTCGGCGACAATGTCACGACCGGGAACGGAAATGTCCGCTCCATCGAAGGGGTCGCCAGTAAAGAGGAAGCGATCGCGTCCCTGCCCACCTGTGAGGGTGTCGCTACCGCTACCCCCGTTGAGCATGTCATCCCCTTTCGCACCATTGAGGTCATCGCTGCCGCTGCCACCCTCGAGGGCATCTTTACCACTGCCGCCGTTGAGTCTATCGTTACCGCTGTCACCCGCTAACGCATCGTTGCCGCTGCCACCCTTCAGGGTATCGTCCCCCTCGCCGCCGCTGAGGGTATCGTTGCCGCTGCTGCCTTTGAGGGCATCATCGCCTGCTTCCCCTTCAAGCGTGTCGCTGCCGCTGCCGCCGAATAAGGTATCGTCTCCAGCTTCTCCTAGCAGGGTGTCACTGCCCGCTCTACCCCGCAGAAGGTTATCCAAAAGATCGCCAATCAGCGTGTCTGCTAAACCAGTTCCTTGCTGCTTCATCTTGAATACTCCTAACTATCGAATAAAGGTTGCAATTATGAACAAGCAGCACAAAGCAAGCCGAGGAATCAAATGGGCTTGATGCACCGACTTTGTGGCTGAGTGCTGTCCTATCTACAGAGCTGTAGCGCGATTGGTTTTAAAAAATTTACAATTCGGCGAGCGGTTGCTTTTATTCCAACGTGGGAAGAAATTTGCTTGCAAGGAGAGCGACTTGGATGCGATCGCGCAATTGCAGCTGACCTAAGATACTGCTGACGTGGTTCTTCACCGTACGTTCGGAGATATGGAGGGCTGCGGCGATTTCGCGATTGCTGGCTCCTGTGGCGATGAGCTGTAAGACTTCTTTTTCGCGGGGGGAGAGGGTGAGCATTTCAGGGGGAACCGTGGCGACAACTGCTGGGGCGGAAGTGTCGGCTTGTGTTTTTTCGAATAGACCGGGGCCAAGGTAGGTGTAGCCCTTATGGATAGCGCGGATGGCTTCAGCGAGTTCTTCCGAGGGGGTGTCTTTGAGGAGGTAGCCCTTGGCACCGTGTCGCATGGCTTGGGTCACGTATTCATCGTCGTCAAACGTGCTGAGAATCAGGACTCTTACTTCGGACCAGTGTTGACAAATGTGTTGAGTTGCAGCGACGCCATCCATAATTGGCATGCGGATATCGAGCAGTACCAAATCAGGCTGGTCAGGGGTGCCCATGAGTGTGTCAATTAGATCCAAAGCCGCTTGACCATTCTCTGCTTCGCCGACTACGCGTAAATCGGGCTTAGCCTGTAGCAGGCTGCTCAAACCCTGACGAATCAGGGCTTGGTCGTCCACGATGATTAGCCGAATCACGACATCACCTGAGCAAGGGGCAGTTGGGCACTGAGCTGACAGCCTTGACCCGGCGCAGTTACAATCTGCAGCTGTCCACCCATGGCAGCAGCTCGTTCGCGCATACTTTTGAGGCCAAATCCGGCGGTGGTCTGGGTGAGGTCAAATCCAATGCCATTGTCGTCTACTTGGAGTCTGAGGGTGTCGTCACCGGTCTGAATTTGCAGGTGGATGTAGTTAGCTTGGCTATGTCTGACGACGTTGGTAAGCGCTTCCTGCACCAGACGATAAACTGTAGCACTGGTCTCGCTTCTCACGGGGGCAGGCATCTGCAGCTCGTAGACGAATTCGCCCTTAATTTGCTGCTGAAATTCTTGACATAGCTTTTGGAGCGCTACAACCAAGGGTTTTCCCTGCAAGGGATCAGCCCGCAGGGTGGAAACCGAGTGACGAATTTCGGTCAGGGCTTTCAGCGTGAGCTGCTGGGCGACTTGTAGGTGGTCTTCGGTTTTGAGGGAATCAGAGGCACAAAAGAGGCGCGCGTTTTCGAGCTGAATTCGCAGCGCCGTGAGGTTGTGGCCGACTGCATCATGGATCTCGCGGGCAATGCGATTGCGTTCTTGCAGAGTGGCTTGGTCTTCAATGCGGAGGGCATATTGGCGCAGTTGGTGATGGGCCGCGGCCAACTGCTGCCGACTGGTACGCTCGGAGAGGATGGCGTTAACCAGCATTAGCATGTAAGCCAGAACTAGCCCACAGAGAAGGATACCGCTGATGCCGCCCAGCAAAATCAAGACTTTGAGCTGGGCCAGCGTGAGAGAAGGCAAATCGGCAATATCGGCTTCAATGCGCTGGACATCGGACAGGGGGACAACGAGGGAAGCGATCGCTAGGCCGAATGCCATCCCCGTGACCCACCACCGGCCTGAACGCTGAAAGATGAGATAGCCCCGAATCGCGACAACCAAGTAAGGCATGAGAAAGGGCGAGAGCCAATTGCCCAAGGTGCTGGCCAATAAGATGAGGCCAAATTGGATGGCAATATAGGCCCATTTGCTTACAGTTGAGCCAGTCGGTAAGCGCAGTCCCATCAGGGCCAAGAGCGCCAGGCATAGCAACGTCCATAGCCAGGCGAACGGGATTAGTTCAGTTTCGGCCAGGGATTCGCCCAGCAGCTCTGACAAATAGGGTAAATTCTCCCACGGCAGCTCCGACAGAATCGCAATGTCGATCAAAATCCATTCGGTGATTTGAATGGGCCGAAAGGGATGGGGTTGAGTTTGGAACCAGTGTTTCACGGTTCGACGAGAGTGTGTAAATAGTGTTGCCAAGGTAAATACTGCTTAGCTTGAACTGAGAAGCGCAGTCG
>JBCBJE010000515.1:0-4664 GCA_038523735.1 Cyanobacteria bacterium J06626_18
GTCGTTCAATCTATCCAGAATCATAATGACGACGGAACTCTCAATGATAAAACGACTCGCCAAGTCACGGGGCTTTTGGTGACCGGGACCGCCGAGAATCCGATCCTCTATGTCTCTTCTAGCGACCCGCGCATAGCTAAAAATGGTGAGGTTAACCTTGACACCAACTCTGGTGTCATTACCCGCGTAACCTGGACTGGTAGCGAGTGGGAAGCGATTGATCTCATTCGAGGGCTGCCGCGATCGGAGGAAAATCACTCCTTGAACGGCATGCAGTTGAATGACGATGGTACCAAGCTATATGTCACTGTCGGCGGCCATACCAACAATGGTGCACCCTCCAAATTCTTTTCCTACACTGCCGAGTATGCCCTCTCAGGAACGGTGCTTGAAGTTGACCTCGCCGACCTCGACAGTCGTCCCATTCTGACGGATCCGGCAGGGGGGCAAAATGGCATCGCGCGCCAATATATCTACGACCTGCCCACGTTGGACGACCCGACTGTTCCCAACGTCACCGATGGCGTGGGTGAAGACGAATTTGGTCTGGATGAAACAGCCCCCTGGGGCGGTAATGATGGCTTTAATCAAGCCATCCTGCCAGCGGATGCTCCTCTGCGGATTTTCGTCGATGGCCTCCGAAATCAATATGATCTGGCACTGACCGAGAGCGGCAAGCTTTACACCGTTGATAACGGCTCCAACGTCAACTTGGGCGGTAATCCTCTGGATGCTGATGGGACACCTACCGATCAGCCCGGTGCGGGTGAAGCGACTAATACACCTAATAATCCAGGCCCGGGCGATCCGGAGCCTTTATTCTTGCTGGAAGACGGCGACTACTACGGTCACCCGGTTCCCGTACGAGCCAACCAAGACCTGGAATGGATCGTCTACAACGACAATGGCACACCCGATACGACCCTGCCGGTCAACACCGTTGCCGATATTTCAACGCTTGTACCGGATGCTGTTGCGATTCAAGATGGTTTTGTGATTGACCCCAGCAAGTTTACAGGGGATGCGACTCGCCTGACACAAAGCGGCATCCGCATCAAACGCGACAGTCCCGAATCCAATGCGCTGACCAATCTAGGGTCTTCGAGTAATGGCCTGGTTGAATACACTGCCGATGCGTTTGACGGCGCTCTACAAGGTGCCCTGTTAGTGGCTCAATTCAACGGTAATGTGACGCTGCTGAATGTGAATGCCGACGGCACTGCTTTAGCCCCCCTTGTTGACCCCGGTACCGATGGCGTCCTGGGTACAAGCGACGATGAAGTCATCGATTCGGATGGGGTTTATTCCCTCATCACAGGACAATCCCAACCTCTGGATGTCACGGTAGGACCCAATGGCAGCATCTGGGTAGCGGAGTTCGGTCCTGACAACATCAACGTCTTTCTGCCCTCTGATCAGGTTCTTCCCGATGATCCGGACTTTGATGATGACGGCATCTTTAATGTGGATGATCCCTTCATTCGCGATAGCAGTAATGGCGGATCGGTCCTCGTCACTCCCGGACAAACCCTGCAGTGGGATTTTGATGCGGATCAGGATAACAACTTGCCGGGACCCGATGGCTATGGCGGCGGGCTAACGGGCGTGATGATCGACGGTGCGACCGACTTTGAACAATTTTTCCAAGAGCCTTCTCCCCTGCCGGGGCAGCTGATCAAGCTCGATAACGTGAAGTTCACCACGGCTGCAGGGGGAGGCACCACCGTTATTGAATCGGTGTCAAATGGTAATCCAGCAGCTTCTAACAATGGCGAATATCTGTTCCACACAGGCGTGACTGTCGCACCGACGGTAGACACCTTCACCATTCAGTGGACCGTCTTCAATCCGGCCAGTGAGTTTGACGGTCCTTTCCAGCAGATTGGCGGCTATATTGGCACGGGCGACCAGAATAACTATCTCAAGATCATCGCCGGCCCCAGACAGGCCGGTGAAATCCAGGTGCTGTTAGAGGATGAGGATGATGTGGTTACGCAGTCTTTTCTGCAGGCCAATGATCTTTTCAGCGTCCCTGATAACCAGAAAATCTTCTTTGAACTGGAGGTTGATCCCGGAGCCAAGACCGCAACGCCTACGGTCACTTACGAAACAGGAGGTGGGAATTCAAAGACGGTCTCTGGTAGCGCGTTGGATTTAAGTGGCACTGCGGTGCTGGATGCGATTTTAGGCGACTACAGCGTCCAGGGGCAAACGTCTGGTCTGGCAGTGGGGCTTTTTTCCTCCAACACGGGCCAGTCCGAAGCGGATACATTCCAAGCCATTTTTGACGATATCCAAATCACCGCGACGGGAGACAACGAGGGGCAACCGACGGTGCTCTATCGAGTGAATGCAGGGGGGGCAGCGATCGCCGCTACGGATGGCGGCCCCACCTGGACAGCCGACACCGCAATCAACAACAGCTCTTTTCTGAGCGATCCGGGCGATAACAAAACGGCGTCCTTCCCAGCGGTAGAACCGGGCGCGACAGTGCCAGCAACGGTGCCGGGTGCCATCTTCGACACTGAACGGTGGGATTCGCCGGGTGGCAATGAGATGCAGTGGGCATTCGATGTTCCAACGGCAGGCTCGTATGAAGTCAGGCTTTATGTGGGGAACGGCTTCGGCGGCACCAGCCAGCCTGGAAAGCGAGTGTATGACGTAGAAATTGAGGGTACGGTACCCAGCAATCTGAACAACCTAGACTTGTCGGCTCAGTTTGGCAGCAACGTTGGAGCCCTGGTTAGTAACACTGTCACCGTGACGGATGGCACATTGAACCTAGAGTTCATCCACGACGTAGAAAATCCTCTGATCAACGGTATCGAGATTATCCAGGTCGGCGATGATAGCAATTCTGGCGGCGGTAACTCTGGCGGCGGTAACTCTGGTGGTGGTAATTCCGGCGGCTCACAGGCAGACACGATGGGCGAGTACGGAACTCTCAACACCCTCACGGATGCGTGGCAGACCATCAGCCTAGATAACACCTATACCAATCCGGTGGTCATCGTCTCTGATCCGACATTTAATGGGACTGATCCGATTGCGGTGCGCCTCCAAAACATCACCGACAATTCCTTCCAGCTCAAACTCCAAGAACCTAAGTATGAAGATGGCTCGCATATAGCTGAGACCGTTTCCTATTTGGTCATGGAAGCGGGGGATTGGACATTGGACGATGGCACCCAGATTTCTGCTGGCACTTACGATTCAGGAAAGCTCTCTTTCAAGGGGTTCGACACCGTTGACTTGACAGGGTTTGATGCGACGCCCACCGTCCTGTCGCAGGTGCAAACCTATAACGGCAACGATTGGGTTACCACCCGGACGCAGGGGCAATCTGCCAACGGGTTTCAGAGCACGATGCAGGAAGTGGAAGCCAAGAATATGGGGAGCCATGTTAGTGAAACGATTGGCTGGCTGGCGATCGCACCGGGGACAGCCTCGGATGGCGATACGTTGCTGCAGGGCGGTACGACCGGGAGGGCTTACAGCAACAGTCGTTCTACGGTCAGCTTCGAATCAGGGTTTGACACAGCTCCCGCGCTGATTGCCAAACTCGGCTCTTTCTATGGCCCTGATACAGCCAATCTGCGGCTAGACACCATCACCGACACGAGTTTTGGGGTGCGCGTCTATGAAGAGCAATCGCTCGACAGTGAAATTGGCCACACGACCGAATCCATCTCGTTTCTGGCGCTGGAAGGACAGAGCGGCACCCTAGAGGGACTGAGCGTTTAGATGAGGCAAAAGTCTGAGAATAGACAGTAGTAAAGAATGTATAGCCCTATGCCCTTTGGTCAAGGACATCCCATGCGCCTGAAGTGACAAGGATACACTTGACACAACTAGCGATACGCGCCGACTCAGGTAGCTTGCTTCAAGTCAAATCGAAGTGTGATGCCTGAGTCTGGCGATCGCCCCAGTTGTCAACCTGATATCGAATCACGCACATGTGACCTTGGGCTTTTTGCAAGCTTCGACATCAGGTTCAATCTGCTAATAAAATTTGCTTTCAAAAATGTGCTTATTGCCTGCGATCGCATTACGACGAAATAGCCATAAAGAACAACACGGCACGTGAGTGATTTAACGCAATATAGAGATGCAAAAGATACCTGAAAGTTGTCCGGTATCTTACTAAGCTGTCTGGTATCCTACAGCATTCTTACCAAATGCCGATCCGTCAGACAGCATCGCCTCAGCAGCGAGGTGACATAAATACGATTGAGCAGTCGCGGTGGTTTTGAAATTACTATCCGGACAAATATAATCCCTAGGAAGCCTTTGGAATCTGGATTTTACTTGAGATAGGGAAACCCGCTTCATTTCCTTTATCCAAAGTTGAAAGACTTTCGTTGTCGAATAAAGCTCTAATAAAGATCAGGTGTATTTATAGACTTCAACAGTGGTTTTCCAGAGACTCGTACGTGTGATGTACGCAATCACTCAGGGGATCGCTCAGTGCGTATCCGGAAAATTTTTACATTTTTTGAGTTCGATGAAATTAGAACGGTGTGTTGTGAGGCACAGGGTTATTCAGCTCTAATAATTAGACTCATCAATCTTTGCTGATAAATCTACTAATTTCGTCTTTAAGTTCATAGGCTTTGGACTACTCCAATGGTTTCTATCGGTTTTAATCTGGCTGGTTCCTTTGA
>JBCBJE010000516.1:0-4659 GCA_038523735.1 Cyanobacteria bacterium J06626_18
CTTTATCTCAACCATAATCAATTGACATCGGTGCCGAAAGATCTAGGTGAACTTGTCAATTTGAAACAGCTTAATCTCAACCATAATCAATTGACATCGGTGCCGAAAGGGCTAGGTGAACTTTCTAATCTTACAGTACTTTATCTTTCTGAGAATCGATTGACATCAATACCGAAAGAGTTGAGTAACCTTGTGGCTCTGACGGCACTTTACCTACATGGAAATGAGAAGTTGAAACTTTCTACTGAGATTCTTGGGCCTACGTGGCAACAGGTTCATGAAAGAGCAACTCCAGCCAACCCAACAGATATTCTTGACTACTACTTCCGCATCCAATCCGATCGCACCCCCCTCAACGAAGCCAAGCTTATCCTTGTCGGCTTTGGTGCTGTAGGCAAAACCTCCCTTGTGAATCGCCTCATCCACAACTCCTTCGATCCCAACGCTAAGAAAACTGAAGGCATCCAGATTACCCAATGGCCGATTTGCCTGCATGAGGATGAAGATATCACTCTCCACGTCTGGGACTTTGGTGGGCAGGAAATCATGCATTCCACCCACCAGTTCTTCCTCACCGAGCGCAGCTTGTACCTGCTAGTGCTCAATGGTCGCCAGGGGCACGAAGATGCGGATGCCGAATATTGGCTAAAGCTGATTCAGAGCTTTGGTGGGGATTCGCCCGTGATTGTGGTGCTCAACAAAGTCCAAGAGCATCCCTTTGATGTGAATCGTCGGGCGCTGCAGGAAAAGTTTCCGGCGATTCGTGCCTTTATCCATACTGACTGCGGTGCGGATATCGGCATCGACGAATTGCGAACGGTAATTGAACAGGAAACCGATCGCCTCGAATACCTACGCGCTCCCTTTCCCTCCACTTGGGTCAGCATTAAAGACCGGTTAGCGGGGATGGCAGAGAACTACATCTCCTTCGAGAAATACCGCGAAATTTGCGATCGCGACGGTGAAACTGACCTCAGCGCTCAGGATTCTCTAGCGGTTCATCTCCACAGCTTAGGCATTGCCCTCAACTACAAAGACGACACCCGCCTGCGCGACACCCACGTCCTCAACCCGCACTGGGTCACCAACGGCATCTACACCTTGCTCAATGCCCACGAGTTGGCCGGCACACAAGGTGAACTCGAAGTCACTTGCCTCTCCCGTACCCTCAACCCGCAAAACTATCCCCGCGAACGCCATGGCTTCCTGCTGGAACTGATGCGGAAGTTTGAGTTGTGCTTTCCCTTTACTGAAGAAGACAACCGCTACCTGATTCCCGATCTGCTCGACAAGCAGCAGCCCCTTGAAGCGGCGGAATTCAGACCTGCCGACTGCCTCAACTTTCGCTATCGCTATCCCATCCTGCCTGAAGGTTTACTGCCCCGTTTCATTGTCCGCACCCACGTCCTCAGCGACCAACCCCTACGCTGGCGCACGGGCGTCATCCTCAGCTTTGAAGGCAACCGCGCCCTGGTCAAAGCCGATAGCCAGGATCGTTGTGTCACCATCAGTATTGAGGGTCCCATTGCTAGCCGTCGCCGTCTGCTGGCCGTTATCCGCTCCGACTTCGATCGCATCCACCGCAGTTTCAAATTCATTCCGCAAGAACTCGTCCCGATTCCGGGTCATCCCTCCGTCACGGTCACCTACAAGGAGCTGATTGCCCGCGAAAAGAAAGGCCGCAAGTCCTTTGAGGTAGTGCTAGATAATGACGAACTGCTGGAACTCAACGTTCAAGACCTGCTCAACGGTGTAGACATTGAAGGCAGTCGCGATCGCTTAGAGCGTGATGAAAGAAGCGATCGCCCCCTGCGTCTGTTTTACAGTTACTCCCACAAAGACGAAGTGCTCCGCGACCAGCTCGACACTCACCTCAAAATCCTGGAACGCCAGAACCTGATCCAATCCTGGCACGATAGCCGCATCGAACCCGGTATGGAATGGGCCGAAGATATCGATGTCAACCTGCACCAAGCCGACATTATTCTGCTGCTCATCAGCGCTGACTTTATCAGTTCCCGCTACTGCTACGAAGTTGAGCTGCCCCATGCGTTGAAGCGGCACCAGTTAGGAGAGGTCACTGTGATTCCCATCATTGTTCGTCCGGTGGACTGGAAAGCCCCTGAACTTGCGAAGCTCACTGTGTTGCCAACAGATGCAAAGGCTGTGACGGAGTGGGGTAATCGAGATGCTGCTTGGCGAGATGTGGAGACCGGAATTAAGCGGGCGATCGAGGCGATTAGGGCAAAGCGGTATCGCTGATTGTTCTACAGGCTTTGGTTGGGTGTGTCCTGTTTGTCCAAAGGGAAAAGGAGAAAAGAGGGCACTTAATGCGAATGTGTGTTGTTGTACTTCGCGAAAGGCGCTGACAAAAGACAAAGAGCAGCAGGTTATGGATGCCCACTACTCTTTGCGATCGCGATCTAACTCACTCGCCGCCGAATGCAAAACGTAACTTCACTTACCAGTTTTGCCCTTCCACGAGGTCTAGGACGGCGGACCTGGTGTAGGCCGGAGGAGGCGCGAAGCTGGGGTTTGGGGACAGCGAAATGGCCCCAAGCACACCTATTACTATGCACCAGCATATTCGTTGTACTGCCTTCGCCAGAGACCTCAATAGATCCCTCACCAACTCAGGCAATACAATGACTAGCCAACCAGTTCCTTGACCTTAGCCATGATGCCATCAGGATCAATACCCTGGTGAGGAAACTGCTCCCACAAGCCACCGCAGCCTTCCTCGTGAGTGCCGAGATAAGCAAACTTAGGCGTGTAGCCCCGCTCCAACAGCCAAGAGCCAAACCGGCTACCCAAGCCTGTGCGGCGGTTAAAGGCTTCCGTCACCAGTACGAAAGGAGCCTTGCCGACCTTCGCCATCATGTCTTCGTCTACGACGTTCAAGGTGGACTTGTTGATGAGGCCGACTTCGATACCTTCCTGCTTCAGACGCTCGACAGCATCCAACGCCCGATAGACAGAATCGCCGAAGGTCACGATGTAGCCTGCCGAGCCCTCGCGAATTACCTCATCTTTGCCAGGTGTGAAGGTGTAGTCGCCGCCGAAGAGTTCATTTCCATCTGCGCTTAGCACAAGAGGCACCTTGGAACGGGTGGAGAAAATGAACCGCAGACCGGGGTCATTAAAGATGGCCTTCACGACAGCGCGCATCTGGTTAGCATCCGCCGGGAAATAGAGCCGAGTTTCATAGCCGTCGTCTAGCCCGTTGTCGGCAAACATGTTGTTGATGCCGAAGTGACAGGTGTTGTCGGCCATGTCGTCGATGCCTGCGTGGGAGAAGTGGCACAGCAGGTTGGAGTAGTTCAATCGGGCCATAGTGATCTCAGAAATACACATTTCCAAGAAGGCACTGAAGGTGGCAAAGATACCCTGCTTGCCCTTCTCCATACCGAAGCCAGCTGCTGCTGAGAGATTGCCCCGCTCTTGAATGCCGCCACTGATGAAGATCTCGGGGTGCGCCGAGCGAATTTGCTTCAGACCACAGGAGCCTTCCAGGTCGCTGTCTACAACTAGGACGCTATTCTTACGCTCGGTCTCGCTCATGCCACCCAAGACTTCCACAACCGCCTCGCCAAAGGTGTTACGGTTGGAGCCGACTTTCTCAGAAGAACCGAGGAACTGGTAAGGATTCTTGGGCTTTTCGATGCCTTTCAGGAAATCAGCCGCCTCCGTGCGTCCCTTGGCTTCCAGATAGGTAATTGCAGCCGCCACCGGAATCACATCATGACCGTGGGTGCTGCCTTCAATGCCTTCGATGCCCACTGCCATGGCTCGCTTGTTGATAATTGCGATCGGTCCGGGTGTAATGATTGCCTGACAGATGTTGGCATAGAGGCTATCCAGGTCTTCCCCATCCCCTTCAATTACCGTCAACCCATGACCTTCGAGGGTTTGCTTAACGCTGTAGCCGCCCATGTACGTAGAGGGATGGCCGGCGATCGTGACGTCATTGTCGTCAATGATCAGCTTGACATTGATGTGGTTGGCAACCGCTAAACGGGCAGCCTCGGCGTCGTTACCTTCCTGCTGAGAGCCATCGGACCCCAAACAGAAAACAGTTTTGCCAGGGTTTGCCAGCGCCACACCGTTCACGTAAGGCCACATATGCCCCAGACGACCGGAGCTAAATTTCACCCCAGGTGTTAGGCCTAGCTCTGGGTGACCAGGCAGCTTCTGGTGAGCTTCACGATACCGCATGAGCTGCTCAGCGGGCAGGTCACCATTCAAGGTCGACATCAGATACTGAGTTGCGACGCGGTGTCCAGCTTCGTCAAAGAACGTCGGTACAAACTTGTCAGGGCCACCCCGGAACAAAGCATCGAGGATCATCACCTCCGGCACGGTGTCATAAGGTCCGCCTGTGTGTCCGCCAACACCCCTGGCAGCACCGGTCGCGGTGAAGAAGACGATCGCATCGCGACACAGTTCAATATTGGCCTTCAATGCGCTGCGCTGCTCGTCCGTTAACGTCGATACTGACGGGTCGAGGGCGATGCGTTGATAGGCGCTGAGATCAATGGGGAAGGAAGCGGTCATGGGTAAAGTACCTCTATCTGACTCCTGTGAACAAAACCATACGAAGGTCGAAGCAGTCGCTGATCCGAATTTCTTAATGCCTTCTGCAAATGAAGATATCAGTTA
>JBCBJE010000517.1:0-4636 GCA_038523735.1 Cyanobacteria bacterium J06626_18
ATCCACCCCTCCCCCCTTCTACTCCCCCTTTCTCCCTTTCTAACCTCACCTCGACCATCCTCCCTACAATGAGGATGACTTGACGGAGTTTGGATGATGACTGCGACGGTAACTTCTCCATACACGACCAATCCGACAGATTTACTGAAACAAGTACTCGATTCACTGGATTTACCCGCTGACTGGATTGGGATTCGAGCCTTGCGTGAAGACCGCCGTCAGCGATCGCAGCGCGATGGCAAGCCTGAGCGTAACCGGCGATCGCACGACCAAGGTGCCATGGTAGAAGTCATCGTCAAAGGTCAGTTGGGCTACGCAGCGACAAATCGCCTTTCTGTGGAGGGACTGCGCGCAGCGGCGATCCAGGCGTTCGAGCAGGCCAAGGCGGCAGCTCCCTGGCAAATTTATAAATTTCAGCCCACAATTCGCCCCCCTGTTTCAGGAACATATCGTTCACCCGTAACTCAGCCGCTAGAGGCTCTGCAGCCACGTGCCGTCAACGATATGCTGGCTCGTATTTGTCATGGGCTCAAGGTATCAGACAAAATTGTGCAGGCTCGGGCCAGTATCGTCACCCAAGCGCTGGATACCTGGCTCGTTAGCACCAGCGGCACCGATATTCATCAGCATTTTTCTTTTCTGAACATTGACTTTGGGGCTACCGCCCAAGAAGGTCCTGTGGTGCAAACGCGGACCTACAACGGGGGCTATGCCCGCTGTTATCAGGGAGGTTGGGAGCAACTAGGGCAAAGTGATGCCCTTTGGGAGTCCGTGCAGCAGGTAGGCGAACAGGCCGTCGAACTGCTGACTGCTGCCGATTGCCCCGAAATGTCCACAACGTTAGTCCTCGCTCCCGACCAGATGATGCTACAAATTCATGAGAGCATCGGTCATCCCCTAGAGCTGGATCGAATTTTGGGCGATGAGCGCAATTATGCCGGGGGCAGTTTCGTGAAATCTACCGATTTTGGCACATTGCAGTACGGCTCCAAGCAGCTGAACATCACCTTTGACCCCACCGTTGACCATGAGTTTGCTAGCTATGCCTTTGATGACACAGGCGCTGCTGCCGAACGTCAGTATTTGATTCGTAACGGCGTTCTGGAACGGGGGCTGGGTAGCACGGAAAGTCAGACGCGGTTAGGCGTGCCTGGGGTAGCTTGTGCCCGAGCAACTTCTTGGGACCGACCCCCAATTGACCGTATGGCAAATATCAATTTGGAACCGGGCGATCGCACCTTCGCTGACCTCATCGGGAATATCGAAGACGGGGTCTACATGGAAGCCAATCGTTCCTGGTCGATTGATGACCAGCGCTACAAGTTTCAGTTCGGTTGCGAATATGCCAAGCGGATTCGCAATGGGCAGCTAGCAGAGACTCTGCGGAACCCCAACTATCGGGCTACCACACCCCAGTTTTGGCACAGTTTAGCTCAGGTTGGCGATCGCCAAACCTGGCAGGTATTTGGTACACCCTTTTGTGGCAAAGGCGAACCGAATCAGGTCATTCGTGTGGGCCACGGTGCACCCATCTGCGTTTTCACCAATATCGAAGTCTTCGGGGGAGCAGGCTGATGCAGACTTGGGAACTTACTTTCAATCAGCTTCTCGACGCACTGATACCTCAACTCAATGACGATGAGACAATGCAAGTACTACTTATTGCTGAAGACAGTCATTTCACCCGGTTTAACCAAGCCAGAGTGCGGCAAACGGGCACTGTTGTGAACGGCTCGCTAAAGCTGGTACTGATGGTAAATCATCGAGTGGCGAACGAGTCGATCCCCTTTACGGGTGAGAAAGAAACAGACTGGCCGGTGTTGATAGTGTCGCTACAAAGCCTCCGCGAAGAGATTTCACAGCTACCAGAAGATCCCTATCTGGTGTTGCCCCATGGAGAAGAGCTGAGCCGGGAAGCTTATCCTGGGCAGCTACTTGCGTCGGAAACTGTGGTACCAGCGCTGCTGCCACAGTTAGAAGGCTTAGATGCCGCTGGATTGTATGCAGGTGGGCGATCAGTTCAAGCCTATGCAGACTCCTCCGGTCAACGTCACTGGTTTGAAACTACGACCTTCACCTTGGACTACTCTCTTTTCACAGCCGATGGACAGGCCGTCAAAGGTACCTACGCCGGACGCACTTGGAACGATGCTGACTACGTCGCAACGCTAGCCGCCTCCAAAGCTTTGCTCGGGCGGATGACAAAATCCCGCAAGTCGCTAGAACGAGGACAGTATCGGACGTACTTTGCACCCGCTGCGGTTGCTGATTTGGTCGGGATGCTTTCCTGGGGGGCTATTGGGGAAGCCTCGATTCGACGGGGCGGCAGTGCCTTGGGTCCCCTGCAGCGCCAAGAGCGATCGCTGTCTCCCAAAGTTCACTTGCTAGAAGACTTTTCTCAGGGGCAGGTCTCGCGCTTCAATCAATATGGCGAACTTGCCCCCCTTTCAATGTCGCTCATTGAGTCGGGAAGGCTGATCAACACACTCGTGAGTGCTCGCACAGCTAAGGAATATGGCATCCCCTCCACGTTTGCTGAAAGTGGTGAATACCTACGATCGCCGGTCCTCTCTCCGGGTAATCTCCCTACCCGCGATGCCCTGTCTATCCTCGACACAGGACTCTACATTTCCAACTTGCACTACCTGAATTGGAGCGATCGTCCGAACGGTCGCATCACCGGTATGACCCGTTACGCCTGCTTCTGGGTTGAACACGGCGAACTCGTGGCTCCCATCGAAAATCTGCGGTTCGACGAAAGCCTCTATAACTTCTGGGGCGACAACCTCATCGATTTCACCCGCGAAACTACCTTCGTTCCCGAAGTCGGCAGCTACGGCTACCGTGACCTAGGCGGAACGCTGGTACCAGGAATGTTGGTGGACGGGTTTGCCTACACGCTCTAGGCAAGGGAGTGAAGGGTGGAAGGGTGGTGGGTGAGCAAAATCCCTTAAGGCGGAGGCCTTTGGCCCGTATGCTTACTACCCACCGAAACTCTACACTCCAAAGGCCTCGCCCCAACTCAACCAAGAACCAAGAACCATCAATCACCAACTCTCAACCACCACCCAAGAACGAGGAACCAAGAACCAAGAACGAATAACCAAAAAATTTCCGGATCGATAAGGGTTAGAGCGGCATAGAGGATTGGTAGATGCACCCTGATTACAATCCCTGGCCATTCTGGTTAGGGATTTTTTGTTTTTGAGTCATATTCCCTATATTTACTCTCCGGATAGCTATTGGTCAGACCGGTATAGGTGATTGGTAGATGCACCCTGATTACAATCCCTGGCCATTCTGGTTAGGGATTTTTTGTATTCAGATAATAGATACTCCATGCCAGTGAGTGCCGATTTTGAGTTAGCTGCGGAGCAAGGGGTGGGCTGGAGGATGAAGCCTCATCACGTTACATTTACTGTGAAAAGAATAAACCACATCCGATTTGGCAATTGGAGTTTTTCCCTTAGGCAAAAGCCAGGGATCTGGATGTGGGCAAGGTACAGTCACCCCGCCCCAAAAACCACATGGAAAACAGCTGTCCATTCTGCGAAATTGTGAAGGGTAACGGCCCGGTAAGCTTGGTTTATGAGGATGATTGGACAATGGCCTTCATTCCACTGCAGCCGATTTATCCAGGAGCCTGCATTGTCATCCCTAAAGAACATATCGATCACTTCACCGATATTCCCGATAACTTAGCCGTCAAAGTAATGCTCACATCACAGCGAATTGGCCGCCGCATTCGCGAAGTCTATCGCCCTCTGAAGGTCGGGATGGTCGTCCACGGATTCGGTGTCCGTCACGCTCACCTCAACCTCATTCCGCAATACGACCCCCTCGATATCACCTACAAACACCTCGCCTATATCGAAGATGGTGAAGTCAGATTTGGCCCCAAAGATTTACCGAGTCCCAGTCGGGAAGAGTTAAATGAGCTAGCGCGATCGCTGCGATTGGATGCGTAGGGGATGAAAGAATAGAGAGTAGAGGGTAAAGCGTAGAGCGTAGAGGGAGCGAGGGGAGTTTTGAGTTTTGAATTCTCACTACCCACTACCCCATCACCGCGATCGCACAAACTGCTTCGCCTCCTGTACCCAAGCCACTACTTGATCAGGCGTAGGGCATAGATCGGAGCGGCGTAGGGTAGCGGTATGGAGGCGTAAGATTTGACTGTGCAGTCTGCCAGGAGCAGCAGTCGCCAACTGTGGAATTGAGGCAATACCGCTGTGAAGGATGAGGCCACAGTGCTGACAGCCAATGCTAGGAAGTTGCGAAAGGGCGGCTAGCGCTGCCCATTTTTGGGGATATCGTAGGGGTAAACTGAGCTGTTTTGCTGTGTTTTGCAATGCCTGGGGCGATCGTGTCTGGGCCAGTAAATCTTGAGTTGTTTTGAGGCCAATAGCTTGAAGACAGGCAATCTGTTCGTCTGATAATCCCGGCAGTTGGTTAAGGGGCCAATTTTTCAGTTGGAGAGCCATAAAGGGAGATGAAGCGAACACAGGCGTATATCTACACGCAGACTCGAAGCACGCTATACTGTTGCTTGGTTATTCACCGGGATGTAGCGCAGCTTGGTAGCGCGCCTGCTTTGGGAGCAGGATGTCGCAGGTTCGAATCCTGTCATCCCGATTTA
>JBCBJE010000518.1:0-4621 GCA_038523735.1 Cyanobacteria bacterium J06626_18
CAAGGTCCTGCAGGAGGTTCGCAACCTTATCCTGCCAACGCTAGCGCTGCTGATTCTGCTGACCCAGGTGCTGGAGCTGGACAGCAACCGCACAGATTTGCGCGTTGTGCAAACCCTATTTTGGGTTTCGTTGATCCATGCCTCGCTAGCGCTAGTCAACACCTTACTGTTTACTGGAGCCCGCCCCAATACTTGGCAGGATGCAATTCCCAAAATTCTGCGCGACCTGATTCGCGTGATGTTGATTTTGGTCGGCATCACTATTGTGTTGTCGGCGGTGTGGAAAGCGGATTTGGGGAGACTGATTACGGCCCTGGGAGTGAGTTCTATCGTCCTAGGTTTGGCCCTTCAAGATACGCTGGGCAATCTGTTTTCGGGTGTGGCGCTGTTAGTGGAACGCCCTTTTGATGTCGGTGATTGGTTAGAAGTCGGTGACAACATCGGCAAAGTCGCAGAGATCAACTGGCGATCGGTGCATTTGGTTACCCGCGAGCGCGAACTATTGATAGTGCCTAGTTCAATTTTGGCCCGCGATGTGATTCGCAACTACCGTCGTCCGCTTAAGCTCCATGTGGAGCCGGTTATCATTGGCTTTTCCTACGATGACCCGCCCAATAAGGTGAAACGGGTCCTGATTGGAGCAGCGCTGGAAACAGAGGGCATTTTGAATCAACCGACGCCTGAAGTCCAGACCATTAGCTATGACGACTTCGCCATTACGTACAAGGTGCGTCTCTATTTGCCCAACTATGAAAACGTTCCGCGTATTCGGGACGAGTTTATGACCCGCATCTGGTACGCTGCACGACGTAATAACCTCACGATTCCATTCCCGATTCGCACGGTCTATCACCATGACGTGCCGCCTACCAACCCCGATGAGGTGGTGGCAAAGCTGGGGAGCTACCTGCGATCGCTCCCCAGCTTTGCTGCCATCAGCCATGATATTCTCGAAGAGCTGGCCTGCAATGCCACCTTCGAGCACTTTGGTCGCGGTGAGGTGGTTTTGCATCAGGGTGAGCAGCAGGTGCAACCCCATTTTGTGCTGGCGGGCCGAGGTAAGATTCTGTTTAAAGACAAAACCGGAGTCGTGCATGAGACGGTCGACCTGCGGCGTGGGGATTTCTTTGGTGCGGATGCATTGTTGAGCAATCAGCAGAGTGTCACCTCTGTCGTAGCGGTGGATGATCTTGAGGTGATTGCGATTGCCACCAACACGTTTCAAGAAATCCTCGACCAAACCCCCCGCCTCGCTCGTGAACTCGGCGCAATCATCTCCGCCCGCAGACAGGCTCTCTATCATCTAGAGCATCCTCCGGAGCCGAGCAGTAACAATGGCGTGGCTTTTCTCCGATAGAGTGGCATAGGCCAGCGTTTCTGTAAGACCCAAAGGGTCAAGCTGCTTCTGGTGAAGGACTGGAGTCCATTGATAAAGCACCGGCAAAGAACTGCTCCCACCACTGCTGCACCTCTTGGGAAGAGGTTTTCAGCAGCGCTTCACCTTGTGCGATCGCAGCCTGATATTGGACCTTCACTTCGCTGCCAAAGCCCTCGGCCTCAACATGACGAATGACCGACTGAATGATTGGCAAAGCGATTCCAACACCGAACAGCGCGTTAAATCCAACCACTACTGCAGGTGCTGATAGGACTGCCACAGTCTCAGGAAACAGAGCAATAACAGCAATAAAGATAAGAAAGAAGATGGGAGTAGTAATGCCTGCACTGACAGCTGCTGCCATAATCTTGTCCTTAAATTCCTCGATGGTGATATCGCCTCGATAGAGGTCCAACGTGTAGGACAATGCGGTCACAATTGCCTGCGTAAGGACAGCCGTGCTTGTAGCGGCAAGTCCCAGCTGAGCGATCGTCATTGAGTTTTTCAAGATCGAGTCAACTGCATTGTAAAAACGAATATAAAGCTGTTCACTCCCCGTCATTGCTTTCGCACCCCGACGGATGTTGTCGGCCCCGACTTCCCAGAGAATGTTCTTAGCACCGTTACTTCCACCATGAGCATGAGGGCGAATGTGGCTACCGTGTTTGTCAGATAGGAATACGCGAATGTCCCACTCATTTGCGCCCAGCTTAGATGTGCCCGGAATTTTGTTGAACAATCCCATAATGTCGGCATCTGTGCGCGGCGCATCGCCGACTCGGATGCCTGCGGTTTGGAGTCGTCGAGTCAGTTTGGGCATTTCTTGGGCAAGTTCCTGAGCCGTGCGGGGCAGATCTTGCAGGGCATTTGCGGTGACCATACCTGAGGTGCCTAGCCCAGCAATAGCAGCTTGCCAGCTCTCCAATGCTCTGCTGATTGACTCAAGACTCTGTTGAGACTGTGTATGAATTTCACTGTGTAGGTCCTGAAGCTTCTCGCAACCAGAATCTGTGAGTTCCTGCGCTGTCTGCTGAGTAGCTTCCCCCGCAGCCTTGAGTGAATCGAGGGTATTTGCTAATGTTTCATGCCCTTGGTCTACGGTCTTTTGAACAACCTGCTGGGTCTGTTGTACTGTGTGTACTGGTGGTCGCAATTGTTTCAGTAACCTGCTTTGTTGCAATCGCAGCCTTGTCAACCTGAGCTTTAATTGCCTGCTGTGTTTTTGATGCGTTATCAGTTAGCTGTTGAACTTGTTTCCAGAACTTCATTGAGTGGTTACTGTTGAGGTGAGCTTGAAGGACTGCCATCAAAATCAATGAAACCTTCGATCTAAACTACCTCTGACAAATACTGAATCCCTTGCAATTTAGAGAGCTTTGTAGAGTCAATAAGAAAGGGCTGTTAAATTTAAAGTTCGTCCGTATACTTGCGCCACCACGCTGCGGCTACGGCGAAATCGATGGTTTCGGTGATACAGGTAACGCCTGCTCGAGTACCGTCAAGGAGCAGCCAGCACTCACTATCGAGATGGGGATTGGGAAGTGATCCAGGTGGAGACATACCAGCCTGACATCCCAAGAACTCAGTTTGAAGCGATTGTGATTTGTACTTGTCGCTACGCGCCTGTGGCAGCAGCGCTACATCCGCTAGAGCCTGTGCAAGTCTCAGCTGATTCGCAGCAATGCATGAGTCGTGGCTTGTGAGACCTTAGCAAAGGAGAAAGGGAAAGGGGCAAGGACGTGATGGGGGAATGGGGAAAGTAGGTTAGCTTTGCTCTGTATCGTCCGATTGGGATTGTGGAGAAGAGGCATCGGGCTGTGGAGAGGAAACGGAGGATGAACATTCCTGTCTTTCTAGGCCAGACCCGAAAAAGCGTCGCTTTGTATAGATCAGGCCACCGCCCATAATAGGAATCGCAGGCATGACCACCAACCACCAGGGAGAAGGCGCTTCGGGGGCATCGGCTGTATCAAGGGAATTATCGGCAATGGTCCATTCTTTTGAAACCAGGGGTTTCGAATTCTGTGCCGAAACTGTCTCTGTCAGAAGAACTCCTAGCGGAATTCCGAACAGGACAGCCAACGCTACGGGAATTGCGCTAAAGCGAGAAGCCGATTGTCGATGATGCCTGCCCATTGCTCCACCCTCGTTCATAGAGTCTGCTGGTTAGGCGCCGCGATCGCGTGACCCTACCCCTGGCTCTAGGGTAGGCCGCCCAGAGTGACTTGGTTAGAAATCAGCCTACTGTCGTGTTTGTGTAGTTTGGTGTTGAGGCACAAACCCCGTCCTGCAAGCTCCTTACCAAAAGCCTGCTTCCGAGGATACTCTGCTTTCTAAAACGCATCCAGGTCGAGGGCCTTAGAGCCGCCTTGCTGAAGCTGAGTGAGAATCACACCCAACTGCCGCCAAACGAGAAGTGCCATCAGAGCCGTCAACACTGCACCGAGCGCGTAGGCGATTTTTGCAGAAAATCCAAAGCACTGAATCCCCGAGGCTAGGAAAACACAGACGCCGATGCAAATTCCGGCATAGGGTAGCTGCAGAGATAATCCTCGAATATCTTCTAGAGACTCAGTTTTACGGTTTTTGTACCAGGCTTGGGTGGCCTGTTGAAGCGTAGCGTTGAACGCAGAACCGGCAGCGATCGCGGCCAAAAAACCAGCGATCAGAAGAACAAAAGGCGGCTGGGGGTACACGGATAAGAGCCTCTTAAAGATTTAGAACAACTCAACAAAGAATTGTAAATTCAGGGATCATTATATCCGTCGGTGTTCCCTATCCGAAATTCTAAGAGGATTGGAAATTGCTAGCCAGTGCCGCGACGGGTAACAGACCTGCTGCTCGCTCCATCGAAGAGGTCAGCAGGGCGTCCCATGCTGCACCCAGCATCTTGGCAGGCGTAATGTCTTCTTTGACCAGATCCCAGAGCTTTTGGACTTCCTCGGTATGCAGCTGATCATCTTCTGTTAAGGCCAGAATCAGCTTCTGTCGTAAATAAGCGCCTTCTTCTGACATTAAATACTGCAGGCCCAGGCTAGCGGTGGGAAGGATATCGAAACTGTTATCGCTGCGAGCAATCTGCAAGAGATTTTCGAGGCGCTGCCACTGAAACTTGCCATTCTTGAAAAGAACTTCGAGTAGACGGGCTCGGAGGGAAGGGGTTTCGCCACGCAGCAACCGTCGAGCCACGTAGGGATAGGCAATATCAACAATCTTGAAATCTGAGTCTCAACCCAGATTTCA
>JBCBJE010000519.1:0-4619 GCA_038523735.1 Cyanobacteria bacterium J06626_18
CGTCAATGGCAACAGTGATCTGCTATTGGCTCAAGTTCGCCAAATCGCCCCCGATGCCTTTGTGAGCACGATTGACGGTAGCTCCGTAATTCAAGTAGGACGGTTTAATTCACTTCAGAATGCCCAACTGCGCGCCGATGAATTGGGACGCTTGGGCATCGGTGCCCAAGTTCAGGAAACGGCTTTCAGCAGCGCACCGATTGCCGTTACGCCTGCTGCTGACTTCCCCACATCGATTCCAGTCAACGCAACTGCTAGCATTGCCGGGGACTTGCCGCCCCTCCCTGTTTCAGCCACATCACCTGCCGTCGAATTTGGGCAGGTGTCGCCCTTTCAAACCGTTCCTCCCCCGCCCACATCGGCCTCTCCCACCAGCGTGACACCGCCGACCGCCAACGCTATCCCTATCGCACAACAACAGCCTGACACCTCCGGGTATTACATCGTAGTGCCGGGTAGCGCCAACGAGTTATCCGCTCTCGCAAACCAAGTCATCAGCCTGGGGGCTCCCCGCAGCCTGGTTCAAACACGAACGACTCCCCGTGGCCCTCACGTCGCCGTCGGCCCTTACAACGACTTCGGCATCGCCAACGAATGGAGCAACTATTTACGGGATACGGGGTTGCCAAATGCGCGAGTGCATTTTGAGTAGTCAGTACTCCGTAGCTCCCAGCGATCGCAACATCAGCCGCTCAGAATCAGTGAGGCCGGTACAACCCGCAATTTGCATCGCTTCGTAGGGACGATCAACGCGAAGTTGGCCTTGCAATTCGCTGGATGCGAGCGTCCAAATATTGATTTCGCCAGCATGGCTAGCACTGACAAGCCATTTGCCATCAGGACTAATGCTGACGTGCCAGATGCTTTCGTGGTGAGGGGGTAGGCTATGGCAGCAGGTGTCAGTGTCGAGATCCCAGACTTCTAAAGACTGGGTGTCGCTGACAATCGCGAGGACGCGGTTTTGCGCGTCTCGCACCACACAGTGAATGAGGCGATCGCCTGAGTTATCGCTTCTTTGCCAGGTATGGTTGCAGGTATGGGTTGACAAATCCCAACAGCAGACGGTGAAGTCGTAGCTGCCGCTGTACAGGGTTTTGCCATCGGCTGAGAGGCACAAGGTATGAACCCGACGACGATGCTCTGTCAAAGTGGTGATGCGATTTCCCTCGGTATCCCAGCCTTGAATGGTGCGATCGCGACTACCGCTGAACAAGCGACCATCTGGGGCAAGAGCCAAGGCAGTGATTTTGTCGGCATGGGCTTGAGGCTGTTGCCAGCCGAAGCGACTATCCATCAAATGCCACATGGCAACGTTGCCGGTGGCGTCACCAATCGCGAGAACGGTCTCGTCCGCATTGAAGATGAGGGCGCTGATGCTGTTAGGCAAATAGATAGGAACAGAGAGCCACTGCTGTTGGCTGACTTGCCAAATATGAACAGTCCCCGCCTCAGTGCCGATAGCCCGATACTGACCCAAAGGACTAGCGATGACGGCACTCATTAATGCACCGGTTGGAACCTGTAGTCGATTGTAGGGCAACCAGTGATCACTGCCCTCGATGGGACGCCAGCAACGGAGTGTTTGGTCGTCGTGGGTACTCAGAAGCTCCAGAGGATTGGGGGCCAGAGCAATATCGATGGCGGGGTGGCGATCGCTGCGCCAGCTTCGCAAACATTCCCCCGAGTTGACTTGCCAGCGCTGGACAATATAGTCACACCCCGTCATCAGCTCTTTGCCGTCGGGGCTAAAGACGAGGGCTGCAATGGGGGCTTGCGAGTCGGGAAACTGATACAGTCGTGATCGCTCAGCCACATCCCACATGGAAAGGGTATTACTAACCTCACTGACAGCCAGGTAACGACCATTGGGGCTCAGGGCCAGAGCCATAACCATATCGCCAATTTCGGTCAAAACACGTAGGGGACGATCTGAGGAGATGTCCCAAATCACGATCTGCCCCTCGTCGCGACCGACCACTACAGCCTGTAGCCCCGAACCTGTTAGAGCTGGCAGGTAGGCGACGGTGCCAAGCCAATTCGTAAGGCGCCCTTGAAAGCGATTTTGAGAAACCCCAGTCGTGACATCCCATTCCACAGCGGCGCAGTCCTGACCACAGGTCAGCAACCGCTGGCTGCCAGGTTCAAAGGCGATCGCAGTGATAGGAGCCTCATGGGCTGCAATGCGATGAATTTGTTCGCCCGAAGCGAGTCGCCAGATATGTAAATAGCCAGCCTCATCGCCCCCCGCTAGAAGCTGCTTATCCGGGCTGAAGGCCAGAGCTTTCACAGGCGAGTCAGCTGTTGCGACAAAGGATTCGGGCACGTAATCAGACTGCAAATCCCAGAGCCGCACCCGTCCATCCTGACGCCCTTCAGCCAGGGTGCTTCCCTCGCCGCTAAAGGCAATCGCCTCGATCGCTTCTGACACATTAAGCATGGCCCGCTGGAGGCGACCATCCCGAAGGTTCCATAGCAGCAATCGCCCATCCTGGTCGCCGATGGCGGCCTGTTGTTGGTCTGGGCTGATGGCAATGACAGGCGACTGTCCCAAGGGTCGAGCCAGTAGTGTCTGTGACAGGTCACTCCCCGTAAACGCGACCCCTTGAAAACAGTCGGCCTGTAAGTCAGCATCCTGCAGCACCAACCGCTGGCAGTCTAGCGAGACCAGGGACACCTGCCACTGCTGAGCCAGGTTAATGAGGTTACCGGCGCTGTATCCCTTAGGCGCATTGTCGAGTGAACGCTGGCGACTGACCTGGAACGCCCGCTGCAAGAACGCCTGTTGATCGGAACGTTGCGGTAGTTTTTCGACAATCAGCTTGGCAATCGCTTCTAGTAGGGCCCGTTTCTGCCACTGGCGAACCCTTTCAGGAGCTTCTGCTTGCAGCAGGGGGTAGTGATGTAGTGCTTGCATCCAGCGGGGCTCACCACGAGCCTGAAACGGTTCGAGCAGGCGATCACACACATAGGGCTCCACCAAATCAGCGAGCACCAGCTCCCAATGCGGTTCACCCTCTAGAACGATAGAGCGACAGATACCATGCTCACACAAAGACTCAATGGCAGCTAGAGGCATGGAAATGCCTAGAAATTCACTCAACTGCCTGAGTGAAAGAGGACGACGGCTGATGGTGAGCCAGGTGAGGATGCTCCACTCAGTTTCCGACAGCGGAGCCAACCACTCCTCTAAATAAACATGGATTAGCTGATTGTCCTGCTGCAGAGTTGCTAAACAAGCCGCCAAATTATTGCCAAAGGGAACCAGACGCGGCACGATGCCCTGCATCAGCGAGAGCACTCCCCCGTAGCGATCGCGCAGGTGCTGCCAATCCTTATCACTAGCAAACAAGTCGGCAGGCCAAAAGGTCAGTTCAGCCAGCTCTGCCGGAGTAAGTCCACTGACTTGATGCAGACGACAGCTTGACCCCGCAGCATGAGCCGAAGAACGGGGTAAAGATCGCCCCACCCAGAAGACGCAGCTTTGGTGGTCGTAGGTCGTCAGGGTTTCTAGGACTTGAGCATAGTTTTCATAGGAGGATTCGTAGGTACCCGCAAATGCACCAAGACGACAGAAGACTTCGGTTCCGTCCAGAATAATCAGGCTCGGTTTTTGAGCCAGCGCCTGCGCTAAAACTTCCAGGCACTCGGGCAAATCCAGGTCAGACGGCACGGCGACTTGCAAACGCTCCAGCAAGTCCAGAATTAAATCTAGCGGTTCTGGACGATGATCCAAGTCGTGGTAGATAACGTGCTGGAAATTGTCCTGCACACAGTGCATCAACTTCACAGACAGCCACGTTTTGCCCACGCCAGGCATACCGAAAAGGCACAGCAAACGACCGCGATCGCTCAAGATCCATTCCGAGAGATCGGCCAGTTCATCCCGGCGGCCCCGAAAATCCGTAATGTCAATCTGGGGGCTGTCTTGCTCAAGGGAGATGACAGTGTGAGGGTCAATCACCTCAGTAGGGAATGCTGGGGCAACTGTGGCACTGAGAGCGGGATTCTCTTTAGACCACCGCTCGATCGCAGTCCGAAAATTCGTCTTCTTGACCTGCATACCCAGCGCCTTAGATAGCAGTAACCAAAGCGCTGGCCCGACATCGCGGCTCAGGTAGCCTTCGGTGTAGCCTGCCTCCAGGGCAATCTTTTGGTATGTCTGTCGGTTCCAGGATCCTTCTAGTACGACCCGTTCAATATCCCGCAGTCCCTCTACGCGGATAGACCGTACTGCTAAATCAGCTGCCTGGAAAGCCTCCTCGAACCCCATTGATCCCGATGAGTAAACCGAATACCCCGACAATTGTTTGAGTTTACCTTGTCTGCTCTGAATTTTTCTGAGGTTTTCTGAGCTTTCGTGATTCCCTCAAACCAAAAGCCTGCTGCTAGAGAATAGCGTAGAGACCGGTAGCAAAGGCTTTGATACACTCCAAAATTGCCTGAATTCTGCCAAATTTTCTTTTTTTGGAATTTTCGGCTTCAGTTCAACACAAGGCTTATCGATGCGGATTCCCCATGCTTTCAGATAGACAAATGTAAATCCTAAAATCCCAGTTGTTTGGTGATGTGGCAGGCAAATAAAAGGCATGCACATGGGCACATGGAACTTCTTGTCACAG
>JBCBJE010000520.1:0-4616 GCA_038523735.1 Cyanobacteria bacterium J06626_18
AAGAATATTTAACGAACGCGTACTACGCATACACTCATTGGGGTGCAAACGTCAAAGTTCAGGATTTAGCGTCGCTCTACCCTCAATCCTTCGCGTCGATTGGGCAACAGCAACCCACCAGCTTGTCAGCAACTGAAACTGTTTTTGTAACTAAGCCCTCAGCAGACTTCCAACCGCTCGAAACTCAATACGTGAGTTCCATCAATAGCGACCTGTCTGTCACGTTTGATCGTGTAGCCGTTTTAAGAGCGTCGCAAGCGCTCTCTAGCGAAATTCAACTCGATAAACTTCTAGCAAAGTTGCTACACACAGTGCTTGAACATGCGGGAGCCGATAAGGTGGTACTGCTGATGCCGCAAAAGAATCAGTGGTTTGTGGAAGCTATTGCCACAGTTGATCAACCAGCCCAAGTGCAGTCCGTTGCGTTATGTGACAGCTCAGACATTGCTAATACCCTAATTCACATCGTCAAACGGACTTTAGAGCCCGTGGTCATCATGAATGCGGCGGCTCATCCTAGTTTGGTAAGCGATGCCTATATCATGCAGCAGCAGCCCCAAAGCATCTTATGTACACCCATTCTTCAGCAGGGCAAACTCGTCGCTATTTTGTATTTAGAAAACCAGGTTACAGTTGGGGCATTCACGCACGATCGCGTTGAGCTATTAAACTTCCTCTGCACCCAAGCTGCTATCTCGATTGAAAATGCGCGCCTCTATCAGCAGGCTCAAACCTATGCCCAGCAGTTAGAACAATCGCAACTGCAGATTGTTCAAAGCGAAAAAATGGCCTCACTGGGCAATCTCGTTGCTGGTGTCGCCCACGAAATCAATAATCCAGTTGGGTTTCTTCATGGCAGCGTCCACAATGCAAAGGAGTATGCACAAGACCTTCTATCGCATTTGCGATGCTACCAACAGCATTATCCTGCTGCAGCTGCTTCTTTACAAGAGCATGCAGATGACATCGATCTGGAATTTCTCGTCGAAGACTTGCCTAAGTTATTGGATTCGATGACGGGGGCAACCAACCGTATTCAATCCATTAGCAACAGCTTGCGAACGTTTTCTCGCGCGGATACAGAGCACAAAGTAAGCGCTAACTTACAAGAAGGGCTTGACAGCACACTCCTAATTCTCAAGTACCGCCTGAAAGCGAATGACCGTCGTCCAGCGATCGAAGTGATTCGCAACTATAGTGATGTTCCACGCATCAAGTGCTTTCCAGGGCAGTTGAACCAAGTTTTTATGAACATTCTGGCAAATGCGATTGATATGTTCGACGACGTCGCCCAACAAACCGATGCCGTGGACCTAGAGGTTAATCCGCCTCAAATCATCATCCAAACGACGACAACAGAACAAAGAACGGTCGCGATTCGGATCCGCGACAATGGCAGAGGGATGTCTGAATCAGTCAAGACAAAAGTTTTTGATCATCTATTCACAACTAAAGAGGTGGGTAAAGGAACTGGATTAGGGCTCGCGATTGCTCGCCAAATCGCCGTCGAAAAACATGGTGGCAGTTTAGAGGTGCTGTCAGAGCTAGGACAAGGTAGCGAGTTCTGTATACGCTTACCCATTGATACCGAACATCAGTAACAGCTACAGACGGAAGATGTTTAAAGGGCTCAAGGTGTTTTAAGGGGAATTTCAGAAGGCGATCGCCAGCTAACGGGGTTGCGCAAAGTGAGGGTAATGGGGTTTGAGTAGTAACAGAACCCGACGCCCTTCGCAAAGGAAACCCATCATGCAATCTCAACAGCAGTCAGCAGAAGCAACTGAGCTAAACATTTCGGTTTGTCCGCTTCAAGAAAACGATTTGTCAGTCGCTGACCAGGTGATGCGTCTGGCCTTCGGCACTTTCCTAGGGCTGCCCGAACCGATAGCCTTCATGGGCGATGCGGGCTATGTAAAAACGCGCTGGCGGGCCAATCCATCTGCCGCTTTCGCTGCCAAACTTGGGACTGAACTGGTAGGTTCTAACTTTGCGACTAACTGGGGTAGTTTTGGCTTCTTTGGGCCGCTAACAGTTCATCCTAAGCTGTGGAATCAAGGTGTTGGCAAGCGATTAATCGAGCCGGTTCTAGAATGCTTTCATCAATGGGAGATCCGGCAGGCAGGCCTCTTCACGTTTGCCCAAAGCGAAAAGCACATCTGGTTTTATCAGAAATTTGACTTCTGGCCGCAGTTTCTCATTGCGATTATGTCGAAGCCAGTCAGACATATCCAATGTGAGGTGCAATGGACCAAATTTTCAGAGGTGTCAGCGGTTGAGCATGAGGCGATGCTGCACGCCACATGCCAGGTCACAGATGCTATTTATGAAGGACTCGATGTCAGCACAGAAGTAAGGGCCGTAGCTCAGCAAGCTCTCGGTGAAACAGTCCTCCTTTGGGGCGATGGAGGATTGATAGGGTTGGCAGTTTGTCACTATGGGTCGGGCACTGAGGCCGGTAGTGGGGTCTGCTACATCAAATTTGGAGCCGTTAAACCAGGCCCAACCGCAGCGCAGGATTTTGACCATCTGTTGACCGCATGCGAAGCGATGGCAGCTGCCAGAGGACTCGCGCGCCTGGCCGCTGGTGTTAACACCGCGCGCCACGAAGCCTATCGCCAGATGCTTGAGTTTGGCTTTCGTACCGACCTCCAAGGCGTAGCGATGCAGAGACGCAATGAGTCGGGCTATAACCGCCCTGGAGTCTATCTAATTGATGATTGGCGATAACGTAGCAAGGATCCTGGGGTTTTGAACGACGTTAAAACATTGTCGCGTTGCGCCCAAGCCCCCTTAGGAGCTAGCCGCGGATGCTGCGATAGCGATCGCCCCGAATGCCCTCCAGAACATGCTGAATCTCTTCGCCGTCCTCACCCAAGGTTTTCAGTAAGTGTGATCCCAGCTCCATGGCGGCTTCAAATTCGGGCTGCACCACCTCGCGGGCTCCCAGTTGTGTCAAGAGGTCGATTTCCTTATCACTGTGGGAACGAGCAATGATATCTAAGTGCGGCGAGCGCGACAACGCATGCTGCAAGAGGAGACGGGTGCTGATGGGATCGGGGAGGGCGATCGCCAATGCTTTCGCAGTTTCCAGATGCGTCTTCTCCAAAACCTGCTCTGCATCCGCGTCACCGTAGATGAAGGGAATCTGACGATGGCGCAGCTGCTGAATGGCCGCTTCACTATTTTCAATCACCAGTACGGTGTAGCCCCGGTTCTGCAAAATATTGACCAACACCCGACCTACCCGGCCATATCCTGCCACGATCACATGATCCGCAATGTTGTCCGGCACCGAAAACAGCCGCGGTTCGGCTAGCTGATCCAACCACTTGCGTAGTCCCGGAATACGCCTCAGCCCTTTCGTAATTCGGGGGGCGCTTTTGATCCAGGCAGGCGTCAACACTAAGGTGATGGCCGTAGTCCCCAACAGCAGCAGATACTGCCGCTCATTGATGATGTCGAGGGTGAAGCCTTCTAAGGCCAGAACAAACGAAAACTCCCCAATCTGATTAAGACCCACGCCCACCAGTAGCGCCGTCCGAAAGGAATACCCGAAGCGTAGCACCACTGGCAGGATAACCAGCGCTTTGCCCAGCATTACCAGCGTTACCAAACCTAAAATGACTGCCCAGTTATTGAGCAGCACCTCAGGGTCAATCAACATCCCCACAGAGGCAAAAAAGAGACAGGCAAACGTATCGCGCAGGGGCAAAATGCGCCCAAGCGCCTGCTCCGAGTAGTCCACCTCGGCCACCATCAGCCCCGCGACAAACGCCCCCATCTCGATGGAAAGCCCCAGAATGGACGTTACCCAGGCAACGCCTAGACAGAGGGCAATCACCGTCAGCAAAAATAACTCCTGACTCTCGGTACTCGCAACCGTCCGCATTAGCCACGGCACAAACCAGCGTCCCAGCGCGATCGCACCTCCCAAAAACCCAACAAACTTGAGGGTCGCGGTCCCTAAGGTGAGCCAAAAGATATCAGGCTGATTCAAAGCTGGTAAAAAGGCCAACATGAGCCCCAAGGCCAAGTCTTGAGCAATCAGCAAAGCCAGCATCAGCTGCCCATGCAGCGCCCCCGTCTCACCCCGATCCGTCAAAATCTTCAAGACCACCGCCGTTGAGGACAGCGAGAGCACAAAACCCAAAAACA
This sequence comes from Cyanobacteria bacterium J06626_18, assembly GCA_038523735.1. Taxonomy (GTDB): domain Bacteria; phylum Cyanobacteriota; class Cyanobacteriia; order Phormidesmidales; family Phormidesmidaceae; genus SIO1E4. Next base: position 4,156 of record JBCBJE010000520.1, read on the forward strand.
CGCCTTGCAGCGGCGACGTTGCCCAGCCCATCAAGAGGGCGATCGTCATCACCAACACGGTCGTCAGCCCCATCTGCAGCAGGCTACCTTGAATCGCCAGATTTTTGACCCGCTTCAGCTCTGCCAACGAAAACTCAACTCCGAGCGCAAACAGCAAAAAGGCAACACCAATTTCCGCCAATCCTTCAATTTGTTCGACGTCACTGAGCAACCCAAATCCAGAAGGACCGATCAACAACCCCGCAACCAAGTAACCTAACAGTGCCGGCTGACGGACTCGATGCGCTAAGAATCCCCCAGCGGCAGACGCTCCGAGAGCAACGGTCAAATCTAAGACAAAGTGATGTTCAGAAGCCAATGCTCATCATTGATAAAAGCATCGAGTCCGTCAGCCGGCACTGTTAGGTTACTTGGTTGCGGGGTTGTTGATCGGTCCTTCTGGATTTGGGTTGCTCAGTGAC
>JBCBJE010000521.1:0-4594 GCA_038523735.1 Cyanobacteria bacterium J06626_18
CGACCTTCAGAAGATTGAAGGCAGCGAACTCATCGATCCCCTTCCGCAAGCGTCTTTGGAAACGATTGGCAAACAGATTCGCAAGCAGCTGTCGGTAAAAAGTGAAGGCGTAGGTGAGGAAGAGGAATAGGGAACAGTGAACATTATGCGGGAGGGGGAGATAGGGGGATAGGGAGAAACAGGGAACAGGGTTAGTAAGAGAGACGGAGCAAATTACCGATTAATTACCGATTACCAATTACCCACTACCCACCGCCTATTACCCTCTACTCAATCACTCCTCCACCCCATCACTCCATCACTCCACTACTCCTTTACTACTCACACGCCATCTTCGGCCTTAATTGATGCCACGGATGAGCCCGTTCCAGTTGGGCGGCAAGAGCTAGGACAGTACTGTCAGCTGCGGGACGACCGACGAGTTGGATGCCGACGGGGAGTCCTTCGTCGGTGAAGCCAGTAGGAATGGCGATCGCGGGTTGACCGCTGGCGTTGAAGGGAGGGCAGGGCGCAATCCAGTGAATGATATTTTCTAAGATGGTGGGGCAGCGGAGGGACTGCCAATCATGCACGCGAATGGGCGGGTGCATGTATACCGGCAGTAGCAAGATGTCGTAGGGTTGCAGGTGTTCGACAATTCGACGCGAGACCACTTGCAGCCGCGTGATAGCCCGGAGATACGCACCACTGCCGACGCGCCAAGCGCGCCACAGCAGCCAGCGGTTCATTCTTTCGAGCACGAAGAAGGGAATGTTTGACTCAGCCACAACGCATTGCCAAGCCACGGTGAATGGCTCAATGAAGTCCGTGAGATCAGGCAACGTTGCGGGTTCAACTTTATGACCGAGCGCTTCCAGATGCTGGGCCGTCTGCTTGACCGCTTGTGCACAAGCCTCATGTGCGCTTCCGATGGGCGACAGCTCGGTCAGCATCCCGATTTTGAGCGCCGCAGGATCAGTTTGAGTGGTGGTGAGAAACGAGACCGGGGGATCGGGCAACCAGTAGGGATCGCCCACGACATAGCCAGACATGACATCCAATAAAGCGGCGGTATCGGCTACGGTTCTCCCCAGAGGTCCATTGGTAGCCATGCCCTCTAGCCGTTCACCTACGGGAGCAAAACTGATGCGGCCTCGGGAAGGCTTGAGTCCCACCAGACTGCAGCAAAAGGCAGGGCCGCGAATAGAACCACCCCCATCGGAGGCTTGGGCGATCGCGCACAGTCCTGCGGCTAGAGCTGAAGAGGCGCCGCCGCTAGAACCGCCTGGTGTGTAGCCCAGATTCCAAGGATTGCGGGCGGGCGGAAAGCCGGGTGACTCGGTGTAGGGAAACGAACCCAGCTGAGGTGTCGCCGTTTTGCCCAGGATGTTGAAGCCGGCCTCACGTATGCGGGCCACTAAGGGATCATCTTTTTCAGCAATGCGTTTCCGAGCTGCAGCGATGCCATAGGAGCAGGGCACTCCCCCCACTGAATTTAAATCTTTGATTGCGATTGGTACACCAAAGAACGGCGGCAAGTCTGCGGAAGATTGAGCTAGGCAGTCCGTCTGGTGGGTTGCTGCGGCGATTGCCTGCTCTGCCATGACCGTGAAATAGCTGCCAAGAATTGGATTAAGCCGCTCGATGCGCTCTAGGTAAAGCTTCGTTAATTCCAGAGGTGAAATGACCTTGTGGCGAATCAGATTAGCCAGCTCCAAAGCAGGGGTAAAGGCAAGATCGACAGCATTCATGAATTAAAGAAAGCGCACAGTTTGCATAGGATACCGCGGGAAGGACTACTTTCCGGAGCCAGCTTGAGGTGATGGAATTCCTTATTAGCCCTTAATCGGGCTTCAGGGCTAAAGAGCTGACATAATTGCTGAAGAAATCCCATCACGAAGGCTCAAAAATTATTTATAACTGAGATAGTGATTACGGCTGCTCTTTTCGACTGTCATGACTGAGCCGATAACCGAAGTGGCCCTTGGGCAGGATACGCCAGAAATCTATCAATCTGAAGATGCCCAAGCAATTCTCCAGATTGCGATCGCCCGCCAAACCGAGGAGGGCGAACTGACTCGTACTCAGCTTCTGGAAATTGCTGAGGAGTTGGGCATTTCAGCTGTCACCATCGCGGAGGCTGAGCAGGAGTGGCAACTACAGCGTGTAGAAAAAGCTGATCTCCAGGCATTTGACGAATTTCAGAAGCAACGGTTCCAGAGCCACCTGATTCGGTTTGTGATCGTCAACGTCGTCTTGTTTGCCCTCAATTATATGGCAGCTGGAATGGTGTCTTGGGCACTGTATTTCTTTATTATTTGGAGCGCAGCCTTGGGGCTCCATGCCTGGTACACTTACCATCCCAATGATCCCCGCTATCGTCGGGAGTTCGAGAAATGGCGGCGACGACAGCAGCTAAAGCGCTCTTTCAATCGATTTATGGACTGGCTGTTGGGGACGTGATGGGAAGAGCTGGACGTGCCCTGAAGGAAACGCTGGAGACCTACGAAATTAGTCAGAATAAGCTTGCAGTCACGATGGGTATGGAGCGGACGGTGGTGTATCGCTGGGTGCATGAGCGCACGGATCCTACAGGCGAAACCATTGTGGAAATTGTGCGATCGCTGAATCAGCTGGATCCTCAGGCAGCCAAAGCGTTCATTGCGCTCTATTTGGTACCGGTCCTCAACGAGTTTTGATGCTCAGATCCGAGGGTTTTTTCAGGAAACATGCAGCTTTCAGGTCGCGACAAGAACCCTCGGATCCGGAGTTATCGCCTACTCGACCGATTCAGGTGCGGCTTCTGGCGTCTCTTCCGGTGGCGAGCTGGGTACCAACCGACCGGCAACCCACCAGCCCACAACGCCCGATAGCAACAAAATGAACAGAACAATCCCAAGTAGCCAGCCACGCGACACCGCTCGATCCCGCGGCACTCGCACAGGTTCTGGGGGAGGAGCGGTTGCAAACACATCCTCTTCTTCACCATACAGGAGGGCTTTAGAGGCATCTGTGAGATCGGTCGGCAGTTCCTCTTCAGCAGCGGGGATCGTTTCCTCCATCGGTGGCTCGTAAGCGGCAGCGGCTTCGCCAAAAGGTTTTGCTTGCAGTAGCACCACCGACACGTTATCGTGGCCGTTCTTTTGGTTCGCCAGCTCAATCCAAGAATCGACGGCTGATTTCAACGAAATAATCTCTTTAGTGATGAGCCCAATGTAATTGGCCCACGCGGCCTCCACCCGGTTGTTGTCACTGAGGCCATCAGAACAAAGCAGCAGCACCCCTTGTTCAGCAAAGATGAAACGCTGCACATCGGGGAAGAGATGCTGGCTGTTGCGAGTGCCGATCGCCTGCGTCAGGGCTCCGGCTTCGGGGCGATCGCGCAAAGCTGTATAGAACGAGCGTCCGGCATGGGCTTCGCGTCCGGCAATATCGTCGTCAATCGTGAGCTGATGGCAGTAGTCTGGCGTAATCCAGTAGGCACGGCTATCGCCTACGTGGGCAATGTAGAGTTCATCCACCTGCAGCCAGCCCTCAGGCGTCCGCAATCGCTGTGGCACGATGAGGGCCATGACCAGAGTGGTTCCCATCCGCTGGCGATCGCTGCGACCTTGCTGATCATTCTGCGAATTCACCAGATCATTGACCACCCGGATGGCTGCTTTAATTTGCTGGATGATAACGCTCGGAGGGACGGCATTCTCGTCGTGGCCTGACTCTGCCAGCAAACCTTGGAGCTGGAGCTGCAGCGATCGCACCGCCGTATGACTCGCGACTTCCCCGGCCTCATGACCACCCACCCCATCACACACAAGCGCAATCCGAGGTGTCGGAAGTTCGAGTTGTTCCCCTTCGGGATAGCAGGCATCTTCATTGCGGGAATGACTAGGACCAGGGTTCGTTGCGCCTGCAGCGCGGAACCGAAACCGACTCTGAGCCGATTCCTTCAACAGGAGATAGTTCAAGTCAATGGCAAACTGGTCGGCTGCCATATCCCCCGCTAAAACGGCCTGACACACGTTCGTTAGCAGTGGTTCAACTGTGGGTTTGGCAGTGCTCGTCAAAGCCTGCCAGGATTGGGCCAAATCTTTTAAGGTTGGAGATGAGGCATCGGGCAATAGTTGCAATAACCGAACCCGCCAGCCTTCTACTCGCACGTTCTCCAAGTCGAGTAGGCTACTGGCAACCCCGAGTGTAGTCAGTGGCTGCCAAAGCTCCCAGAGCTGCCAGAGCCAAGACATCTGGCGCCGTGATGAAGCTTCCATCCAGGCCACCGTCAGGGCCGGATACAGCTGGCCAGCGCGGGCATTGACGGGGGCATTTTCGAGAAGGAGCCAGGGGGCTTTTCCTGGCTGAGCGACGATATCGTAAACGCCTGGAAGATGAAGACGGTGCTCGTGGGCTTGCAGATAAGGTAAGACATCTTCTGGCAGCGAGTCTGGTGTTTGCGGAGGCTGTTCCGGCGTAAGATCACGCCAAATTTGAGGCGCTATCACTTCGTAGCGATCGCTCACCCGCTCGCCAACGGGCACCGACTTAACACCCGGTCCCACTGCCCAGAGATACACCTTAGTTTGAGAAGTTACACGCTCAGCACTCGTCATTATTCACAAAA
>JBCBJE010000522.1:0-4575 GCA_038523735.1 Cyanobacteria bacterium J06626_18
GTAATGGAAGGGATTAACAATCGAATTAAGCTGATTAAGCGGCAGGCTTATGGCTTCGCAAATTTCCATAATTTCCGTGAAAGGTTATTAGCTTGCTTCTCTTATTAGGAAAAATTATCACCGCTTCAACGGGAGAGCCGAGCGTTCCATCGGGCGCGTCACCTGTGTAAAACGTGTATTCGTAGGTAACGTTCATACCATCAGGGCTGGTTTCGGTAACAGGGCTATTGTTATCACTTCCTGGAACGTACTGCCGTGTTGCTAGCGGCTGAAACTGGGCTTGAATCTGTTGGATTTCATCGGCAGGCAATTGCATTCGTAGTTGTAGAATCCTGCCACCTTGTAAGAAGCTGGGCAAAAAGTGAAGTTTCACATTCTTAGCATGGCTAGGAATGCTTCTCGGAAAGTGAGCCTGTAGCGGCGAAGCGGATTCCGCATCAGGGCTGACAAATTCGGGATAGCGAGAAACATCGGTGACGGGCTTGGTAGCTTGATCGATGGAATAGCCAAAATATCCGATAAAGGCAATGCCCGCCAGCGTCACCACACCACCGAGGCTCAGGAGAATAATGGCGATCGCCACTAGAAACTTGCGGAAGGATTTCATGGCACTCAGCTAAACTACGCGGTCAACTTCATCGGTGGAGCCACCCATCACGCACAGAACCCCCGCATTGTTGACCAAGACCCCCACATCGGGTCAGCCCCAACGCACCCAAGGTTTGCAACACGCAGGAACCGTCAAATAGTGTTCGCTTAATTCTATGTTCACTCAATCATCGGCAGATTCTAAATATAGGCTCCCCAAGTCGCCTCTTTGTTTCTGGATCCTCGCTTCTGCTTTACACCTCGCAATGTGCAGAATTTTCAACCCTGAAGGAAACACAAGGGATCCTGCTCCCCGAAAACGAGCGTGATTACATAGAAGTCGTGAAGCTGCGTTTGCCCGGCAAGCGCAGATATCCGCATCGACCTTTGCAAATGCACGTCAAAGGACTTTTCGAACTATGGCAACTCTAAAAGTAGGTATCAATGGATTTGGTCGCATTGGTCGTCTGGTATTTCGGTCGGCGATTAAAAATCCCAACATTGAGTTTGTGGGCATTAATGACCTAGTTCCCCCTAAAAACCTCGCCTATCTCCTGAAATATGACTCGACCCATGGTCGTTATGCAGGAACAGTAGAGGCCAAAGAAGACGGGATTGAAGTGGATGGCAAGTTCATTCCATGCATGTCTATTCGCAACCCAACTGAGCTGCCTTGGCAAGATCTGGGCGCCGACTATGTTGTCGAGTCCACAGGTTTATTTACAACCCACGACGGTGCTAAGCAACATTTGGACGCGGGCGCTAAGCGCGTTGTCATCTCCGCGCCGACCAAAGATCCCGAGAAGGTTTCGACATTGTTGGTGGGGGTCAATCACGAAACATTTGATCCCGAGAAGGATGCGATCGTCTCTAATGCCAGCTGCACCACCAACTGCCTCGCCCCGATCGCCAAAGTCATTCAAGACAACTTTGGCCTCGCTGAGGGCCTCATGACCACAGTGCATGCGGCGACCGCAACGCAGCCTACAGTCGATGGTCCCAGTAAAAAAGACTTACGGGGCGGGCGGGGTGCCAGCCAAAACATCATTCCTGCTTCCACAGGTGCAGCCAAGGCGGTTACGCTAGTGCTGCCCGAACTCAAAGGCAAGCTAACGGGCATGGCGTTTCGGGTTCCGACCCCTGATGTATCGGTTGTGGACCTCACATTCCGTACCGAGAAAGCCACAAGCTACGCTGCGATTGCCAGCGCTATGAAAGCGGCTGCCGAGGGACCGATGCAGGGGGTTCTGGGCTACACCGACGAGCCAGTCGTCTCAACTGATTTCACCACTGACCCTCACTCCAGCACATTTGATGCGGGTGCTGGCATGGAATTAAACAGCAACTTTTTCAAAATCGTCTCCTGGTACGACAACGAGTGGGGCTATTCCTGCCGCGTCGTGGATTTGATGCTGTATATGGCCCAAAAGGACGGTATTCTCAGCGGCATCCAAATTCCGGTGACGACAGGCGCCTAAGGCAACGAGCCAGCCTAGTTAACCTGTATATTCGGAGGGCGCAACACTTGCGCCCTTACAGAAGCTGTTTGGTAGGAACAAAGCATTGAGTGTGAATAAAGAGTCCTGAATGCCGATTTAGCAAGCGCTAATCTTCCATGCATGCCCGACATGAGATGTACAGCACCGAGCGGTCACTTCACAGTACCTTTATAGACGTCCCAATTTATTTCCGATCAGTACGGATCTTTCGAGGATCTTGGAACTCCTTCCAATAAGTTTTCATCAAGAATCTTGAGGGTCGTGATTTATCAATTATGGTTATGAATAATCTAGCTTCCGTAGTAGGCGGTACGGTGCTGATTGTGGGAGGTTTAGCGACTCCTGCCAGTGCCTTTAGTTTTTTGGTAGAAGGGAGTTTTGAGAGTACCGGCAGTGTAGAGCTATTCGGTTTAGTTGACGAGAGCTTCGACATCGATCTTGGCTTCACCGAGACCATTGATAACAACGATTTCGGGATCTCGGATGAAGTACTCGTAGAGAGTTTGTCTGATGGTAATGTTACCGTGCCCTACGGGTTGTTTAATCAGTTTTTACCCTTTGATTTTGGCGAATCTTTAGGACTTGGGGAGCTTGATTTAATCGACTACGATGGCTCACTGTCCGTCGATGGGGTCGGCGAATTTGGGATTGCTTTCAACGCTAGCGACCCCGATAATCCAGCCTTTGATCTAACCCCAACCAATGGTTCTGATATTGACTTGGGTATCTGCTTAACTGCAACGTGCGCCCTGACGGGTGGCTTTGGCGCTGAGCTGGGTACCGAGATTGATTTAGGCTTTTTTGACACATCGGCTTCGGTGGGGCTAGAGGGAACGTTTGCCCTTAGTACGACGCCGCTGACAGATGAGCCTCCAGGTGGCGAAGAGCCCTCCGAGCCCGAAGTTCCCGAGCCAGAGGTTCCTGAACCGGAAGTTCCCGAGCCAGAGCCTCCGGTCATTGAGGAGCCTGATCCAGCATCGATTCCAGAACCTATGACAGTTTTCGGAGCAGCGATCGCGCTAGCAACGGGGGCACTCCTCACACATAAAAAACGGCAGCACCAGAATTGATTTGCGGGCGTTAACTTAAAGCGGGAAGTTGGCATGGCTCCTGACTCCCTACCCAGCTGGGGTTGCCAGCTTTGAACAATCGCCCTGATTTTCGACGCTTGCCTCTCAAACTCAGCAAATTCTATTGAGCGTCGATTTTAGCTTCAGGGCAATTGGCTTTCCGAGAAGTGTCGATTGCGTTCCAACGTCAGTTGAACATCCACGAGTTCGGCAAGTTGTTCGGTCAGTTTATCCGCTTTTTTCTTGGCCGCTACTTTCCGGTGTAGAGCTGCTTTGGCGAGGTCTTCGCGATCGCGCCTCAAGGCTTCCTGCGCCACCCTCTGCCAGGTATCCATGTCCTGCTTCGCCTGATTGTATTGGTGTTTCAAGGTTTGGTGAGCGGAGGATACATCGGTAAGCGCTTGATGAAACAGAGTAATCGCCTCCTCGGGAGCGCGATCGCGGGCCGTCCCTTCAATTAATCGGCGAATTTCTGGCAGTTGCCAGCGATCGAGCTGTAAGCCAAACCCGGCAAGCTGTTCACTTTCTTGCCGACCTGTTTTACACCACGTCGCAAAGTGCTCACAGTTGTTGGTGAGCAGATCATAGCGCTGCTCACCCAAGCGACTGACGGCCCGCTGCACCACAATTTGCGGCAAAAACGAAACTGCCTGATACTTAATAAAAATCCGACCGCCGCGGGCAAAGGTTGTACGGGGCGTGCGCGTAACTGTTGCTGTGCCCTCTTTGTAGTAATGAATGATGGTGTGGTCGCCGCAATCAATGCCGTGGTGTTCGTACACCCCTGGAATGCCGGCTAATTCGCGCATTGCGTAGACCTGATCACCGAGTGCCATGACGCATCAAACCATAATTATGCCGAGACCATCACTCTTCTTCTTCCATGTAGGTCCAATTCTTGGAATTTGGCTTCTCTTCGTCTAGCCTCGAAGGTGTCAGGGTTTCCGCGACAGGATGTGTCTGTTTTTCGGTCTCTAACTCTTTGGCGGTAGTGTTTTTCTCTTTGGCCTGTTGGGCAGCGGCAGCCTCTGCCCTTAATCGCATCAATGCTTTGACGGTTTCGCTACTACCTGACCCAATACTGATCTGTACGTTCGGTCCCGAACGCGCCAATCGAATAACTGTCCCATCTTGAGCCGCAACTTGGGAAATACGTTTCCCTTCTAAATAGGTGCCATTTGTACCTAGATTGACGATTTCCCAGCCAGAGGGTGTCTGACGCAGCTCAACGTGATGCCTGGAAACCACGGCACTGTACAACACCACATCATTTTCAGTCGAGCGGCCAATACGAATGACCGATTCTTCCTCAAAAGTCCAGTGTTGTACAGGGTTTTTGTGTACGGGATGCAGCAACGACAAAGTAATCACATCACTCAACCCATTTAGGGATATCCAGACGTTTTACAGTAGCTGAA
>JBCBJE010000523.1:0-4568 GCA_038523735.1 Cyanobacteria bacterium J06626_18
CCAATACGTTGAAACTGATGCGATTCTAGTGACGCGATCGCATCGGCAAAATATTCATATGCGTATTCAGGAACAGTGTCTGCTGGTTGCCATTTCAGTGGACCGCACAAAAAAGTCAGCCTCGACAATTTCCAATATCCGATGGCCACGGGCAGTCCATACACAAGAACGACAACTGCGACGATGCCAAGAAACAGTGGCGAAGACAAAAACCCCATGATTGCGCTGCTCCGATGAAGACACTTCTCAGTATTCCCGGTATCTTTTGCAGCCTATTTCAGGAATTTTGCGGATGAGACGGTGTTTGTGGGCGCTTGTCTTTTCGTCACCCTCGCTTATTTGTTAAGCAACGTCCTTGTGATAAAACAACTTTTATAATCCGTGTGCAGGGACCCAGGAAATAGCATGTCTACCACAATTCAGCAGCGGCGAGGTACCACGCTTAGCGTTATAACCACAGTTTTAGGAATGGCGATCGCTCTTCCCTTTACCTTTATTCACGCCGTGTTGCCGTTTACAGTTTTGCTCGTTGTCTTTGGACTTTTCATGCTGCTCCGCAAGCAGCTACGGCTCCCTAAATACTCCACAGCTTATCTGACTGGTTGCTTGGTTGCGCTGGTGCTGATGCTGCCAATCGTATCTGTTGCCAAGCTAGCCGAACAGGGATTTAACGACGGCCCGTTCTACGGCGAGAACTATACCAATGGTGTTACAGGTTTGGAAGCGCACCATCGGATCGACTATCGCCAAGGTGAACTGCTGATTTACAACCGACAAAACAACAGTGCCCCGGTGTTGACCTATGAAGTGGATGGTGGAATTCTCTGGGGTAGAGAACTTGATGTCAGAGATCATCCTAAGTATGTGGACCATTTTCTGGTTGAGATCGAAGATCTGGCGGTCAATTCCGGTATCCTGCGCGATCGCCTCGACTTTATCGGCACCTGGGATTTCGGCAAAGAACCGGGTCGCGCTTATCTATGGAAGTGGGGTGGATTTCATCGGTTCTATTTGAGCTGGTAGGAGAATCGCTAAGCTGCTGATTCCGCTACATCACTGGTTACTTCTTCCATCCGAATGACGTCCTGCCGGGGGTTAACGTAGCTCACTCTGACCTGGAATCGTTCGCCGAGTTCAACGGATCGCTCGAAACGCATGGCGAGTTCTAGACCGAGTTCCTCAAACAGGACCAGACCTAATCTTTCATGCTCCCTCAGCCACCTCAGCAGCATCACCGACCACACCTGCTCAGAGCCTTGACGGCGCAAGTATTCTAGTGCCCAGTAGCGTTTTGTCTGCCGTTCTACCAGAACAGCTTCGTAGGCTCCGTTACTGGCTCCTTGGGTCAGTTCAGTCATTTCAGTTGAAGAAAACGGCAGCGGATCACCCCGAAGATGAGCCTTGATTTGGAAGTGTGCTAACAGGTCTGTGTAGCGACGAATCGGGGAGGTTACCTGGCTGTAGCCCTCCAGACCCAGCGTAGCGTGGCGGGCAGGCGTAATCCCCATTTCACTACGGGGCATACAGCGGCGGATAGCCGAGTAGCGAACTAGTGGCGTGGGGAACTGCATTAGCTCTTCATCAGAGGGAAGCTCAGGCTGTGGTTGGCTGCGGAAAGGCATCGCTAGACTGTGAGCCTGTCCATAGCGGGCGGCAACTTCACCCGCCAAAATCATCATCTCTGCCACCATCTGCCGTGAGGCTGAGTCATCTAATAACTGAATATCGACCGCCTCTTGGTCATCCTTCTGAAAAACCTTGATTGAAGACTCGGGCATGTGGATGTTAATTGCCCCCTGCCCTCTACGCCATTGCCGCCTAATTTCAGCCCAGTGAGCGATCGCCATTAGCTCGGGTTCATCCTGAATCCCCAGAGCTAGCATTTCATCGACATCTTCGTAAGTCAGTCGATAGGTTGGTTTGACTCGACTGACGGCGATCGTATAGTCCTCAATTGCCCCATCAGCCGCTAGGATGACGCCAAAACTGAGGGCGCAGCAGTCTTCTCCCTGCACCAAACTCATGGGACCCGCCGCCAGCTCGATAGGAAACATGGGTACCATTCCGGTCGGCAAGTAAAGAGTGGTACAGCGACGGCGAGCTTCGAGATCGAGATCATCACCTGGAAAGACCCATCGAGTGGGATCGGCAATGTGAACCCAGAGACGCTGGCGTCCATCCTCCAAGGTTTCGACGCTCAGACCGTCATCAATCTCTTGCGTACTCTCATCGTCAACGGTGTAAGTTTTCAGCGCAGTCAAATCCAGCCGATGCTCATCCGGGTCAGGCGGTGGATTGATCAGGCGTTGCTGCGCCATAACGTGGGCGGCCTCAGAAAAGTGAACCGGAACTTGGCTGCGACGTAGCGCCAGATTCTCATGAACCTTCCAGATTCCCAAAGCAACGAGCAGTTCAAAAGCCCCTGCAGAGGTGGTTTCTTTCTGCAAAGCTGCCAGAATCTCCTGAGCGGCAGCGCGCTGGCTGGCTTCATCGCCAAGGAGGGCAAACTTCTCCAGGGTCTCTAGGCGTGGACGATCGCTTTTCTGCCATTCTAACGATTCATCAGCCAGTCGTTGGCATGCCCTTGCCAAGAAGCCTTCCCATTCCAGTCGCCGCTGAGTCTCCCGCTCAATCTGATGCAGCAACTCTTTAACCTGTGCTTCAGAGCGAGGTTCGTAGCGATCGCCCTTCTGCTTGAAAAAGATCTTGTCCTCCGACAGCAGCCGATGGGCGGCGTAGCAAAAAGCGGGACTTTGGTCCGAGAATAATAGCAGCGCTAAGGAAGCGGGCTCTACCGATTCGCCCGCCTCGTACAACAGTTCCCAGGCAACCTGCAAACTGCTAGGGTCGGCATGGGTATGAGCTTCGGCTTGCAGTGAAGACAGATCTTCTGGTGCAAACGCTCGCCCCGAGAGCTGAAAAGTAAAGGAGCGAGGGTGCAGTGTATGGGACTGGCCACGATCGTCAACAACGACCCAGTTCTTTTTCCCTTCAGGTCGCTCTAAGACACCTAACCGAGGATTTCCCTGCATTCGAAACTCGACCAGTGTCCCTTTCTCCACGGCCCCGATTTCCTTGAGCTAAACTACTCCTCTAGCTTATCCAGATTACCCTTCGCGGTTTACATATGGTAATAGAGCCAGCATCCGCGCTCGCTTGATTGCCGTTGTCAGGGCTCGTTGCTGTTGTGCTGTTAAACCAGAGATGCGGCGAGGCAGAATTTTACCCCGCTCCGTAATGAACTTACGCAGTAAGTCAACATCCTTGTAGTCAATCCTGTCGCCAGGTTTGATGGGAGACAGACGACGACGAAAATATGCCATAGCAGTGTTACCTATTCCTTCTGATGAGTCGTGTTACTTGATTTCTTTATGCACAGTGTGCTTGTTGCAGTGGGTGCAGAACTTTTTCAGCTCAATGCGTCCCGGAGTATTCCGACGATTTTTTTGAGTTGTGTACCGAGAAACCCCAGCAGACCGCTTGCTAAGGTTTGTACGACACTCCGTACATTCCAGCGTGATTACTAAACGAACGCCTTTAGCCATGGGAAATAGACCGAATCTTGGAAAATGAAAGACACAATCTCTAATTATTTCACGCGATCGCGGTTTCTGCAAATCTAATTTTATGGTTGTGCGGGGCCGGTCCTAGCCAATGGGGTCGGAGCGCTGCAGCGCGATCGCCTGAACCTTTCTCTACTCGGGTTTTCCCATCATCCTATCCATCCCCTGACACACTTCCGAGTTCCAAATCCGCTACTCCATCACCCCGTTGCCCTTCTACCCATCCATTCTTCTACCCATCCACCCTAAATCTGCTTCTGTTCAATTCCAAACCCGGCTAACACCAACGTGTTTAAGGGGGTACCCTCAGGAGGACGCTGGTAGTTCAGAATGCGGCGAACGCGCAGGTCGGGATTGACTAGCGTTACAGAATCGACTGAGACGACTTTGGTGTAGCGAGTAGTCATCAAGAGTTCGCGGCTGGATGTGTTGTAACGAAAATGGGAAATGATAGGTCGGGCTTCTTCGTAGGCACGATCGCGTAAATAGTCTCCTTCCAAATAACCGTTGTCGCTTGTCTTCGGCACGAAAAGTAATCGCAGCTCTTGACTCACTTCTTCGCCCGTCTCCGAAACGGTATGGAACCCTAAACGAAAGCCAGGCAGTATCGCTAGGTCTGCTACTTCACTGTATTGGTTGTCGGCCAAGACTTTTTGCTTGAGTTCAGGCGTAATTGGGGCCACTGTGAAGTCAGTATGCGATCGCTCAACAGCCTGCTGCGATATGTAGTGATAAGTTCGTTCAGTGGCCCAATCGCCAACGCAACAGTCAAAGAAGGCGTGAAAGGCTTGAATGTCCATGCGATCGCTCACAATTAACCGTCTCTCTCATCCTATTGCTTTTTATAAACACATCTATCAGAAATCCAAAATCTCAATTCAAGACAACTTTTCCGGTAGTTGTCACTTATAAAACAAATCGCTAACATCGAAACAAGTTACAAAAATTAATGTTTTCGTAGAGGGGTGCCTCTCGAAGACTCACATCTTTCCATCTGGTATGAGG
>JBCBJE010000524.1:0-4566 GCA_038523735.1 Cyanobacteria bacterium J06626_18
AATTTGCTTTGAGGTTTTAGAGGGACCCGCCCCCTAAAACCTCAAAGCGCCTCAAGCTGCTGATTTAGCTCTTCGATTTGCCGCTGTTTAGCCGTCTCATCCAGGCTCTCATCGTTCTGAACATCCAAAATCTGCTTGCCGATGTCCAGTTCCCGGATGGCGTTCCAGTCTTTGTCTTCAGCGGGCACAAATTCAGCCCAGCCCAGGGGTTCCAGAATTTCGCTGTCTTCGTAGTTGTAGAAAAACGCTTTGATTTGCTCTTTTAGACAATCGGGCAAGTCTTGGTGATACGCGATTGGCTCGGTTGGAATCATCGGCGATGTCCAGATCACCTGGATCTTGGCACGGGTTTCAGGATCGGCCTGTGCCAACATTGCTAAGGTTTCACTGTTATTGGTTGCAACGTCAACTTGGTTATTAGCAGCAGCTAGTGCGGTTGCTTCATGACTCCCCACAAACGTCAACTCACGGAATGCGTTGTCGGAATTTAGACCCTTTTCAGCAAACACATACAGACTGGGGACCAGATACCCCGAGGTGGAATTGCGATCATTAAAAGCGAAAGTCAAGTCACTGGCGTGCTCGACTACATAGGTATCACCGTCACCCGCCGCCACATCAATTTCAGTCAGGATAGGATTCTCATGAAAGGTAATTAGATGGGAATAGTAGCCCTGTGTGCCGTCGGTATTGACCGTTCGAGTGAATGCCTCTGCTCCAGAGCGCTCAGCGGCTTCGATATAGGCTTTGCCGCCGTACCAAGCGACATGCAGTTTTCCAACCCCCATCGCCTCGATTACGCCAGCATAGTCGGTAGCATACACGCCTTCCACAGGACGACCCACTTCATCTGCCATTGCTGCCAGGAAAGGCTCCCAATCTTGCTTCAAGCTCTGCTGCGACTCCGAAGAACTAATGCCAAATGCGATCGCGTCCACCTCAAGCGCACAAACTTCGCCGCGGTCATTCCCAGTAGATGAAGTTGATGAGGTACACCCTACAAACAACATACCTATTAGAAGACCTACCGTGAGCCGAAGCCGCAGTAAACAGCGTTCCATCCTCAATAAAGCCTCTCAAAGCGTTACGGAAACCAGGTTGCACGTAGCCTCAGTTTGCGAGATACGCTTTCATCCCGCTAGATCCCCAGAGTACAGACTCGCCCATCCACAACCCGCATCCTCGATTCCCAATTTCCGGCTTCCGTGATGCCAAGGGCAGATTTGGAGCAAAGAATCGGGATTTCCCAATGGATATCGGTTCAATCTGTTCCTGCGTTTACTCATCCCTCCATCCCTTTCACCTTACTCTCCCACTTTCCCACTCCCCTATTCTCCTGCTCTCCCACTCCCCTATTCTCCCACTCCCCTTTCCCTCTCCCTTAATCTCAAGTGGTAGGATCGATAGACAAATGTGAACTCGTATATCTCAGCCTTGCCAGGTGCGGCGATCGCCCCTTGTAAAGCCCCGATATATCCGTTTTACTGAAGACTCTGTTAACTCATCGTCTCCGGACATATGCTGAAAGCCCTGCTTGGTGATCCAAACGCTCGCAAACTCAAGCGCTACAAGCCCGACGTAGTCGAAATTAATTTGCTGGAAGAAGAAATCCAGCCCCTGTCAGACGAAGCACTGGCAGCCAAGACGGGCGAGTTCAAACAGCGTCTGGAAAACGGCGAACCTTTGGATGATTTACTCACCGAAGCCTTTGCGGTAGTCCGCGAAGCCTCCCGTCGGGTGTTAGGGATGCGTCACTTCAATGTCCAGCTCATCGGTGGTATGGTACTCCATGAGGGCCAAATCGCTGAGATGAAGACTGGCGAAGGTAAGACGCTGGTAGCGACCCTGCCCTCGTATCTCAATGCTTTGAGTGGCAAAGGGTCCCATGTTGTCACTGTTAATGATTACCTAGCTCGCCGCGACGCCGAATGGATGGGGCAGGTGCATCGCTTCCTGCAATTAAATGTGGGTCTCATCCAGCAGGGAATGAGTCCTACTGAGCGGCGTAAGAACTATGCCTGCGACATCACCTATGGCACCAATAGCGAGCTAGGATTTGACTTCCTGCGGGACAATATGGCGACTGCGATCGCCGATGTCGTACAGCGTCCTTTCAACTTCTGCGTCATCGACGAAGTGGACTCCATTCTGATTGACGAAGCCCGTACGCCTCTGATCATCTCGGGACAGGTGGAGCGTCCTGGCGAGAAATATACCCAAGCCGCTGAGGTCGCCTGGAACCTACATAACGAGGAGCACTACGAAGTCGACGAAAAAGCACGCAACGTTCTGCTCAATGATGAAGGCTTTATTCAAGCTGAAGAACTGCTCGGTGTTCAGGATTTGTTCGATCCTAAAGATCCCTGGGCCCACTATGTGTTCAACGCCATTAAGGCCAAAGAACTTTTCGTCAAGGATGTGAACTACATCGTCCGGGGTGGCGAGGTGGTGATTGTGGATGAGTTCACCGGGCGAGTGATGCCGGGACGCCGCTGGAGCGACGGCCTGCACCAGGCAATTGAGGCTAAGGAGAAGGCTGAAATTCAGCCGGAAACCCAGACACTGGCCAGCATTACGTACCAAAACTTCTTCTTGTTGTATCCCAAGTTGTCTGGCATGACCGGAACGGCCAAAACTGAGGAGCCTGAATTCGAGAAAATTTACGATCTGGAAGTAACGGTCATTGACACCAACAAGCCGTCCCAGCGTCGCGATGTGGCGGATGTGGTCTACAAAACTGAGCAGGCCAAGTGGAAAGCTGTGGCTGAAGAATGTGCGGAGATGCACGAAGCCGGTCGTCCGGTGCTGGTCGGCACCACCAGCGTTGAGAAGTCTGAGTTGCTCTCAGCGCTCTTGGCCCAGCGCAATATTCCCCACAATTTGCTCAATGCAAAACCTGAGAATGTAGAGCGCGAAGCTGAGATCGTTGCCCAAGCCGGTCGCAGCGGAGCCGTGACGATCGCCACCAACATGGCCGGACGGGGGACCGACATCATCTTGGGCGGTAACTCAGAATACATGGCTCGCCTCAAGGTGCGAGAATACTTGCTGCCCCGTGTAGTCAAGCCCGAGGATGAAGAAGGTTTCGCGACTACCAACGTCCCTGCCGCCAAGGGCCGCAATCAGGCGCAGGGCTTTGGTGGCAAGAAGAAGGTGAAAACCTGGAAAGCGTCACCGGATATCTTCCCCACGGAGCTGTCTAAAGAAGCCGAAAATACGCTCAAAGAAGCCGTGGAATTTGCCGTTAAAACCTACGGTGAACAGAGTCTGCCAGAACTAGAGGCTGAAGAGAAGGTGGCGATTGCTGCTGAAAAAGCCCCCACCGACGACCCCGTCGTTCAGAAACTGCGAGAAATCTACAACCTCATTCTCAAAGAGTACGAGCACTTTACCGATGCTGAACATGACAAGGTGATCGAAATTGGTGGTCTTCACGTCATCGGCACCGAGCGCCACGAATCGCGCCGGGTAGATAATCAGCTCCGAGGCCGGGCAGGACGTCAAGGCGACCCTGGCTCTACCCGCTTCTTCCTCAGCTTGGAAGACAATCTACTACGTATCTTCGGGGGCGATCGTGTTGCTGGATTAATGAACATGTTCCGTGTCGAAGAGGATATGCCTATTGAGTCGGGCATGCTGACCCGCTCTCTGGAGGGCGCACAGAAGAAGGTTGAAACTTACTACTACGACATCCGGAAACAGGTGTTTGAGTACGACGAGGTAATGAACAACCAACGTCGCGCCATCTATGCTGAGCGCCGTCGTGTGCTCGAGGGTCAAGAGCTAAAGGAACTGGTCATCTCCTACGCTGAGCGCACCATGGACGACATCGTAGAGGCTTACATCAATCCCGAGCTGCCTCCGGAGGAATGGAAGTTGCCCGAAATGGTAGGTAAGGTTAAGGAGTTTGTCTATCTCCTGTCCGATTTGGAGCCAGAGCAAATCGAAGATCTCTCTGTTACGGAGATTAAGACTTTCCTCCATGAACAAGTGCGGGTTGCCTACGACATGAAGGAAGCCCAAGTGGATCAGATGAAGCCAGGACTTATGCGTGATGCTGAGCGTTTCTTCATCCTGCAGCAAATCGATGTCCTCTGGCGGGAGCACCTGCAGCGAATGGATGCCCTACGGGAAACCGTTGGTCTGCGCGGCTATGGCCAGAAGGATCCGCTGATTGAGTATAAGAGCGAAGGGTATGAGGTGTTCCTCGACATGATGACCGACATTCGTCGTAATGTCGTCTACACCCTGTTCCAGTTCCAACCCCAACCTCAACCTCAGGTGAAAACCTCTCAAGAAGTCGGGTAATACATAGGCACTCTACTTTACATCCCTGGTACATTAGCCCCAAGCAGCTTCAGAACTCGCTGGATAGAGCGTCTGACCACTGACAGGATCAAAAAGAAACAGATGATGAGGGTCGAAGCGGAGTCGAATGATTTCCCCTAGTTTAGGAAGTTTAGGGGGCTGCACAAAGAAATTGAGTGCTTGGGGAGCATCACCCTGCTTTTGAGGGGCAATCTGCCCGCGCACCAGAATTTCGCGTCCGAGGGGTTCGACTAATTC
>JBCBJE010000525.1:0-4565 GCA_038523735.1 Cyanobacteria bacterium J06626_18
AGCCAAGGATGCCCTGCAGTTTCTCCTGGCTCAAAACTATCTGGAAATGGGGCAGCAGATTGGGGCTAGTGACAGCAGCAAAATCATGTTCATGGATCCCCGCAGTATCCCAGCAACCTTGGAAGGAATGAAAGCGATCGTCGGGGAAAACAATTCCGACAATCCACCCGTTGCCTGAACTTATCGCCCTATCTCATCCACCTGTACGGGCAGGTTAAGCGAGTGTCTCAATGCTTAAGCGCGATGCATGGTAATCAAAACCTGCCCCGTCCGACATTTCACTGATCGATGATCGCACCAAACCACACAGCAATTGCCGCAGTAGGCACATGGAAAACGTTTGTGAAGTACGGGAAAACATCTGCCAATCGCCCCAACGTCAAGTTCGTATTTGCCAAAATACTACCTGCTCTAAATCAGGCGCTGCAGCTGTTCTACATACATTTAGGGACTTAGCTCTACCGGATGTAGAGGTCATTGCCTGTGGTTGCTTGGGGCAGTGTGGCAATGGTCCTATGGTGATCGTGCTGCCAGAGCAGATTTGGTATGGTCGAGTGCGATCGCTCGACGTACCCGCTATTGCAACGCAACACCTCATCGGTGGCGACCCCGTTCTCCCGCTGCTGTACGACGCCCAAATGCATCCGCAGCTACTGAAGCCCAAAGGTCGTGAAGATGTAAGAAGCGATCGCCCTCAGCTTTGGACCTACGCTTTCCTGCTATTGACTGTTCTGGTTGCGATCGGCAGCGTTATCTGGACTTTCGTAGCTCTTTAGATTTTGGGTTTTGGTTCTTCGTTCTTCGTTCTACCCTGCGGGAAGGGCATAGCCCTACGCTGATAGTTGGTGGGGTTGGGGCGAGGCATTTGGAGCATAGAGTCTGGATGTGTGGTAAATGCACGGGCCAAATGCCTCACCCTTACAGATTTTGCCCCATTACTAGGCTTCTGTTTCCCGCACTGTTATCTAGGGCATGTTTTGAGTGCGAGCATCAGTATTTCTCAGTAGACGTTGGCTGAATCTGCCCCTACGATGATTTCCCCATCACTCCATCACTCTCTATTTCTCTCCCCTTCTCCCTCTCCCCCTCTCTCCTTTACTTGCTCCCACTCCCTCTGCCCTCTACCCACTATTCTTCTCCCCCCCTCTTCGGTAAACGCCCGGAACTCTACAGAAGCGGCCCGAACGGATTTGCGTGGTTTCAACAGTGCTCTTCGTAAAGTCTTTGCATTAGCTTGATCTCGTCTTGATCAGGAGCATCGCCATACGAACCCTTTTGCGTAAGGATGGCGAACAATGGCAACACAGATAGCAGAGAAAAGACCGACTTATCACCCACCAGAGCTCTCGCATCACAGTCAAAAAGAACAGATCAAGCAAGAAGTTCGGCGAAGAATTCAGGAAATTTTGCGAATCTGCAGAGACCTTCCCCCGAACCACCGATTGAACGAAGTTAAAGATAGACTCCTGGCAACTCAGCTTTATTGCGAGTCACGAGGCAAAACTTTCATTTTCGTGCAAGAGTCGATCACCTGCGATGAGTACGATTTGGGGGGAAGCTTTAAGGATAAGGCAATCCTGTTTCGCGGGCCTAGCGAAGATGCCTCAGTTGCAATCTGCCTCACCGATAAAGGATCCCTCTTACATCGGAACGGTAGCCTGTGGCGACTGTATGGCAACGCAGGCGATGTGAATCCGCTCAATCGCCTGCTGTCCGTGTAGCGCGATCCCATACCGTCAGGTATGCATCATGAGGTCTGATTGCGTAGAAGACATGGCTATGGCTGTTCTCAGCTCAAGCATTTCAGGTGTGTCCTGCATGTGTCCCTACGATGTCCTCGAACCATCAAAGCGTCAGATTGTCAGCGTAAACCAATTTGGTTGCTGACCGTTGCTCAAACAACATGTACTCTTCCAAGATGCTCCAGAAGAACGCTCGTAATGTTTTCCGTCGAGCATCGGCTGGAATTGCGTAGTCAAAGGGCGAGTCACAGGATTTCACTTTTGCCAGATGATTGTCGCAGCCGCAGCCATGTTCAATAAAGTAGCCATGACGGCTGGAGATGCTGTCGATCAAGCGGCGCAGCATGGAAACATAGCCACCGTGCAAAATCGCATCAAATTTCCGAGCAATTCCTAAATCCTGCTCACTAAAGCGGAACGATCGCACCTCAAATAAGTCTGACCGCTCCAACGGATGCAGGAATGTCCAGTAAAACGTAGCGGGTACGTCGTAACCAAGCTCATCAAATAGATCACTAACGACATTCACCAGGCCAATCCGCTCAGCCTGCTGGATAGGATCCGCTTCGGCGCGCGATCGCAGTTGCTGCAAGTCTGGGTAGTTTTTGGGTAAAAACGCGTCGCCAAAATGACATACCGCTTCCCAAGCAAGGCGCCCATTGCCCTCAAGATAGGCATCTTGCAGGTGTGCCGTATCGGGGCGCTCCAGGAAAAGGATGTGACCATACTGATTTTTAGCCAAAAACACCTGAGCCATGGCAGTGTAGACGCGAGGCTCAGTCATCCAGTCTCCTGCTGCAATCTGTTGCCAGCTAGCAGGCATCTGTTCGAGCGCAATGGCCGGTTCACCGTTGATGGTTGTCAGGCCAGAGCGAGGCGCGATCGTAGCTGATGACATGAGAAAAATCTCCGTGGTAGATGATCCGTTGGATTTGTTACTTAGCAAGAACTCCTTGCAAGCCCTTGAGGCTAGCTCATTGTATCCATCTGCCACAGGTCTGCATCGCTTCAGCAATGTAGTGTGAAAATTGGGGTTGCCGTTTGGACGTTGCCTAATATGGACGCCGAAGTCTTCCTCTAGGGTTTCCTATCAAAGACTGAAAACTAGTACTGGGAGCTCACGTCGATCGCACCTAAAGTAGATATTCCTTCGCTAAGCGCAAGTACTTTTCAAAGACGGGTTTGAAGGCAAATGCGGCAGGCATGCGCATAAAATTCGCTCGCGAAATATCAGCCATGTAGGGCACATAGTTCATTTTGAGGCTTTTCTGGCCGCGTCTCAGATCAGGGTAGAAATAGGGAGCGAGATCAAAGCCGTTAGCATTGCGTTTGGTGTTTTTGATGAGGGTCGCGATCGCCTCACGCATAAGTTGAACTTGCACATCTGGGACTCGAAAAGCATTATTCATAAAGATGGGCAGTGCAATAACGCTGGCATCGCCCAGTGCTTTTTGTTGGGCTTTGATCTTTGTGATGAAATAAGTAATCGTTGCGCCAGCTTTCTGAAGTGAATGAACATCGTCATGACGGGCGGGAATGAGAACCGCATGGGCAGCATAGACTGCTTTTTGGGCGAGGAAACTGCGATTTGCGGGGGCATCAATCAGGATGTAGTCATAGTCATCTTGAACCGATTCCAAAGTGCGTCGGAGGGCCTCAATCTTAATTTGTTGCTTAAGTTTGGTTTCATCGCCTCGGCTGACGAGTGCCTTGTCGGATAAAACAACATCAAATCCCACTGGCTGCTGGGTGTATGGATGCGCTAAACGATAGGGCGTGATAATTTGCCGAAGGTGGAGGTCGCCACTTTTTAAGAGGTTGAACAGCTTGCCCATGAAAGGTGAGAGGCCCAGGGCATTGCCCAAATCACTTTGCGTCGGGTCAAAATCTACCACTAAAACTCGTTTGTTGAGTAAGGCAAGCGTCGCAGCTAAATTGAGCGTTGTTGTGGTTTTACCAACCCCCCCTTTACTGCTGTATACGGTAATGGTCAATGCCCGTTGCCGGGGGACAATGGTATGTTGAATGTCTTCGATGACTTGTAGAGTATTGCCATTTAACTTCAATAAGGGCGTGGCCGGATGCACCACTTGTCCGTGCTTCCGAAACACCTGCAAATGCAGTGAATTGGTCAGAATTCCCCAGCGAACGGATGTTGATTGTTTAGCCAACATGTAGCGTTTTAGGCGGAACGCAGCTTGACGATACTGTGGCGAGGATTCATCGGCAAGGTTCTCGACGCGGCCTCGAATTTCCACATAAAGATAGGGATCTTTGAAGCTGTGGGCAAAGATGTCGCCTGGCGTATTCTTCCGTGCAGCATAATCGACCGACTCAGTATTGACCAAGAATTGCGACACGATTTCCTGTTCATCAAATCCTAATGCTGCTAGAAAAGGATGAATGAAGCTCTCGTCGATCAGGGCTTCTGGCGCATAGTCGGGAAGATGCTGCAATACCTGCTTTAACTCCTGAGGCGTTGGGGTATCCCAATCTAGTTCATTGGAAGTTGTTTGAGTCTGCTGCAGGGTGCTGGCAAACGGCTCTGATGCCTGGATGACGTCTGCTTGAATACGAGGATTTTTAGGCAGCGACGGTAACCCCGTTGGGTTTGGGTTTGGGGAATTGACTCGGTGCGATATTCTTTGTTGACTCTTTTGCTCAATCCTAGCGGTGGACTTCTGTTTCAGAGGCGGGGATGATTGTGCTTGTGTCTTTTGATGGAGCGCTTCTAAGAAAGGGTTGGGGCGCTTGGCAAAAACTGGCTTGGCAGGCTGCTTGGGGGCAGGTGGTTCCAAACCCAGTTCTGAGGTGGTAAATTCG
>JBCBJE010000526.1:0-4562 GCA_038523735.1 Cyanobacteria bacterium J06626_18
ACTCAAATTCGAGACCATTGCCCCTAGCTGGCCTGTCAATAACCCGAGGCTGATTGAGGGTATGGTCATGGATTCTCAAGGTCAAATCATCTTGTAGCGGAATGAATTGACAATAGCCCTGCCCAACGTGAGGCGAACAAACCCAAATAAGATCAGCGTCGTCTGCATGAAACAGCCGTGAATCGCTAGGACTTCCGCGTAAAAGCCAATCATTAGAACGATTCAGGACTGGTGGCGTTTTCATAGAGGCATTTGGGTTAAGAGCTGTTTGTTAATTGAGAATAGCTTTCATTATAAGAGGGATAGAGAGCATGACGTAGTGACTCCAAAATCAGCTCTGTACCGATGAGGACATCGAAACTATTCCATCGCGGCTAAAACATTTGGGGAAAGCCTAATATTGTGTGCGATCGCGATGCCATGGCGCATATTACCAAGCCTCAACTATGCCAGAACCAAGTATGCTCGCTTTTTGTAGTGACTAAGCAATGAGCAGGCCGTTGGGACTAGAGGACGCTGGTGTCGCCGGGTTTTGAAAGCTAGGGTCGGGGGCGATCGCGGGTGCTTCAATCGCACCCTCAACAGGTGTGTGCAATAGAGAATTTAGTCTTATTGAGTAATGAGGGGTAGCACAGCAGATTCTAGGTCATCAACTGCCATCGGGATCCCCATCGCTCTCCCTAGGAACCAGTAATAGGCAGGGACAACAAAGACGTGACGATTCTCCACAGCTTGCAAACCACGTAGTAGTGGCTCTGCCCCTAGAAATCGGTTTAACTCAGGTAGCTCGTGTGCCTTTTGGATAGTGGAATAGTCATAGTGATAGAAGAAGAGAAGATCGGTGTCAATCAGATCCAGACGCTCCAAGCTGATATTGGCTCTCCTACGGCTGTTCTCCTGCTGGGCAATTATTCTAGTTTGCTCAGGCGGTCTCGTTAAGCCGATTTCCTGAAATGCCTGGTCAAGATCACGTCCCAAAATTATATCGAACTGACGTCGACCAGGCTGATAGTAGGCTGTAGTGTACGTTGTCCCTGCAAGCTTCTCGCGATAGGAGTCCGCCAGCGTCGCCAGCCGCTGCTCGAAGGCCACAATCCAGGTCTTTGCTCGTTCTGGTTCACCCACGACCTCGGCGACTAAGCGGAGATTCTCCTGCCAGCGTTGATTCGTGTCGAGAGCAACAGTAGGAGCGATTTGACTGAGTTGAGGGTAGACAGCTTTGATTTGAGCCGATGCGCTGATGATTAAGTCAGTTTGCAAAGTCGCTACTTTTTCCAGGCTAATGTTGCGTCTTGACGGCAACATTTCGACCCCCTGCATCTGGTCTTCCATGTGGGGCTGCCAGACTGATTGTCCTAATCCTCTTCTATCGTCTCCGGCTGCCGCGAACGGTTTGACGCCCAACACTAGCAGCGACTCCAGATCGGAGGTGCCCGTGAGGGCAACAATACGTTGTAGCATCTTGGGGACACGGGTAGTGCCCAAAGCATGGGTGATGGTACGGGATTCGGAAGGTTGTAAGCTTGTTAAAGAACTTTCCGACACAGTTTGACGACCACAGCCGACAACCAGACTAAACATGCCGGCAACTGTGAGCCAAAATTTTCGACGCGTGAGAGGGATAAGGGGAGATTTTTGCATGGGGAGATTTTGTCATAGCGAGCGGTATGTTGGAGGTATCTGGTGTTCTGTCTCAAAAGGTCACCGCAATGGAACCTGAAACAGTAAACGGATCCCCTGGACTAGCGCCTACTCGATTAAATGATGACGCAAAATAATCTACGTCGAAGATATTTTCGAAATCCAGGCCCACTCGCCATTGATCGCGTCTGTAAAATATAGAGGCATCGGCGCGCCAATAGCTGTCTAACTCAAAGCTATTAGCACCATCACCAAACCTGTCATCAACAAAGAAAACTCCGACACCAAAGCCTAGCCCTTCCAGCGCTCCTTCTTGAATCTCATAGGTCGTAAACAAGCTAAACGTATTTTCTGCCACATTGCGAGGCGTCGATCCTTCTTCAAAATCTTCGCTCTCGGTAATCTCAGAATCCAGGAAGCCATAGGAGGCAGCCACATTCCAGCCAGGTAGAATCTCGCCCTGTACCACCAGTTCAAAACCAGAACTGGTTTGCTCACCAATGGGTACAACAAATTCAGGATTATTCGGGTCCGTTGCCGCGACATTTTCTAGGGTCAGGTCAAACAAGGCTAAAGTGACAGCTAGTCGGCCATCTAGCAGCTCTGCCTTGGCTCCAATCTCAAACTGTTCTGCCTCCTCTGGATCGAGAAATTCGCCCTCTATCGTGGTTGCCGTCAGAGTATTTGGAGTGAAGGATTGGCTATAGCTAGCATAGAAAGATAGCGGCTCAACCGGCTGGTACACCACGCCAACCCGGGGACTAAAGTTGGTGAAATCGTTCTCCTCGCTTGAGGCAGGCGTGTTAGCAAATCCTGGGATAAAGATTGCCGCAGCTTGACTGTCCTGGCTGATGATGTCAAGCCGTCCACCCAGGATAATATTGAGATTGGGCGACACCCGAATCTGATCTTGGAGAATCACCCCAACTTGAGAGAGGTCAGTCTCCGTATCACTGGTTGTGAGGGGGAGTGGTGTCTCAGGGGTATCAACCTGGCCAATTTCAGGGTCAAATATGTTGACGGGTGGGGGAAACGGTAAGCCTGGGACGGGAAATGACGGAGAGGCGGTCGTCAATATGTCTACGTTACTTTGGAAAAAGTCAACCCCAAACAGCAGCGTATGCTCGAGAGGCCCCGTCGTAAATTCCCCCACCAGCTCAGTTTGGACTTCAAGAGTCTCCTCCTCACTGTCATTAGAGACAAAGGAGCGGGGAAAATCTCCAGTTTCTTCGTCGAAGCCTGGTCCACTTAAAGTTATCTGGGCGCGTCGAGTGAAATAATCCGTAGTGGTGTAGCGGAAGCGGTTGCGCAGTTGCCAGTTATCGCTGAACTCATGCTCGAATCGATAGCCCACCTCTAGGGTATCAACCTCAATAATGTCATCGGGCTCCCCCAGGACTGTATCCAGAGGAATATCAGCGACTTCATCGCCAATGGCCGGAATGCCCCGATCAAAGGGACTTGTAGAGTCTGTATATTCCAGCTCAAACGCGAGGGTTGTGCGATCGCTAATCCGCCACTCCAACACAGGGGCAAGGAAAAATTGCTGCACATCCGTATCATAATCACGAAAGCCGTCACTATTCATAGGCAGCATTTATGCGGTAGAGGAAACTGCCATCTTCCGTGAGCGGGCCTGTGACATCAAGGGTGGGACGCACCGACTCAAAACTGCCCACCCGAACCCCAATTTCTGCAAAGAACTCTGGCAGCGGTCGCTTCGTCACCAGATTAATGACACCTCCCGGTTCGAGATTGCCATACAAAATGGAGGTGGGACCGCTGAGCACCTCAATCCGCTCGACATTGGCTAAATCTTCCAAGCCCTGCTGCGCCCCCGGCCCACCGGCATCTCGAAAGCCGTCGCGCAACACTTGAGTGTTTTCAAAGCCGCGAATTGCAAAATTGTCGCCAGCCCCACCCGCATCATTGCCGCGAACAGCATTCGGCACGTTGAGGATAGCATCTTCTAAACGGAGTACCTGTTGATCTTCTAGCAGCTGCTGCGGCAGCACTTGTATGGTTTGGGGGATGTCAAAAATCGAAGTATCGGTACGAGTGCCGGTAGTCGTCTCAGGCACCAGATACGATGACTCTACGGCCTCACCAGTCACCACGACGCGAATGGCATCTTCGTCGTTAGCGGGTACCTCGGGCTCAGGTATAGTCGAGACATCCGGCGGCTGATCCGCAAGGGCATCTGCCGTGGCAACGCTCACAATCAGTTCACTATTGTCTTGAACCAATGTGGCGGTCGGCGCTTGCTCCTGCCCCGTGATGGTGATGCGAACGCTGTTAGCGTCCAGGGGCGCGACCTGAATCGAGGCGAGCCCCGCTGCCGGGTTGTCTTGAGCAATGCTATCGCCTGTTGCCAAGTTAAGTTGCGTATTTACTAAGTCAATAACAACCGTTTCGCCAAAGCGGTCGGTAAAGGTCTGAGGCATGCTGCCATCAGTCGTTGTCAAGCGCACTTCTAAGACACCATTGACGGTATTGATCTGAACCTGATTGATTTGCGTAACCTGAGCGATAGCAGGCTGAACAACAGTAACCGCAGCCATTGCCGTCGCAACGCTCATTATGAATTGCAATCGATGCGCCATATCTCCTCACTCCAAGCGACTGTGGCAGTAAAGCAAGGGCACTGCTATGGTCAGTACTGCCTTGCTAGAAGCATCCTCAACGCTACTTGATAATGCTTCTCAGTAAGCAGGATATGGATTAGAGGAGTAACAGGCTAGAGATTTTGAATTCTCAACGCACTTTTTTTGAATTCTCAACGCACTTTTTCAGACAGCTAGTTGTTGCTGCTGATAGAGCTTAGGATTAAGGCCAAATTTTTTGCGGAAGGCGACGGCAAAGCTGCTGCGGCTTCTGTAGCCAACAGATTGAATGACATCCTCAACTTTTACATCGGGATA
>JBCBJE010000527.1:0-4556 GCA_038523735.1 Cyanobacteria bacterium J06626_18
CAGGAAAAGTTTCAGGCGCTGATGGACGATCGCGCCTACCTAGAGTCGGTCCTGAAGCAGGGACGCGAAAAAGCTGAGGCGATCGCCCTGGAAACTCTGGGTAAGGCCAAAAACGCCTTGGGATATTCGCAGCCGCTGTAGGGGCAAAATACACGGCATAGTAAGGTTAGGCAAACGTGTTTCTGCTGTGTGGTGGACTGCTTAATGTGCTGCATTTCCCCTTTTCTGACAGCTAGCCGCTGTAAGCGGGGGTTTCTACAGTCTCCATAGACAGCGGGCTATACTGACGAAGCTGCTACCTGTCCATCCATCTATCCTCGTTGTTTGAATGGTCGCTACCACGCTCTTCCACCAACCATCGCCTGAGTCCCGCTTTAAGGCTGCTGTTCGCGCCGGTCAGTTTCTCATTACGGCGGAAGTGATGCCGCCAAAAGGGAGTGATCCCAGCCATATGGTGGCTATGGCTGAACGGTTGCGAGGGCGCGTTCATGCTGTAAATATTACCGATGGCAGCCGGGCGGTGATGCGGATGTCGTCTCTGGCGGCTGCTACGATTCTGCATCAGCGAGGTATTGAGCCTATTTGTCAGGTGGCCTGTCGCGATCGCAATCGCATTGCTCTACAGGCGGACCTCCTGGGGGCTCATGCGTTGGGAATTCGCAATATTTTGGCTCTCACGGGTGACCCCGTAAAAGCTGGCGATCATCCAGATGCCCGCAGCGTGTTTGATCTCGAGTCTGTACGTTTACTGAATTTGATTCAACAACTCAATCTGGGATTCGACCTCTACGATCGCCCATTAAAGGACCAGCCGACCGATCTGTTCACAGGAGCTGCGATCGATCCCCAGTGTCGCAGCTGGTCCGGACTGCAGCGTCGCTTCGCGAAAAAAGTCGAAGCGGGTGCTCAGTTTTTTCAGAGTCAGCTAATTGCTGATTTCGAGCGGCTAGAGAAATTTATGGTTCAGATTGCGGATGGTTGCGATCGTCCTATCTTGGCAGGTATCTTTTTGCTGAAATCGGCTAAAAATGCTCAATTTATCAACCGTAACGTACCAGGGGTGCAGATTCCAGAGACTATTATCGAACGTTTAGCCCAGGCAGCCGATCCGCTCCAGGAGGGAGTCCGGATTGCTGCAGAACAGGTGAAAGCAGCCCAACAACTTTGCCAGGGAGTTCATCTAATGGCCATTCGTCGCGAAGATTTGATCCCACAAATTCTGGACTTAGCTGGCATCAAGCCCTTACGCTCAGGCAATAGGTTATCGACTACTCAAGAAGTTGAATTGGCTCAACCTTGAGGTTCAACTCTTAGAGCCCGGGTTTTTGCCGCTAATTTTGTGGGTGTTGTCGCTTGCCCCAAAACCCTGAGATCTGGCCACTCCAAAACCCTGGGCTCTCAGTCAGCATTCAAAAACTCCAGTTCCGCCGCTGCCGCCGCCCCGTTCGTTGCATAGGAATTGATGACACCGTCGGCAGCGCAGAGATGGTCAATCACCTGATGTGCTGTAATCAAACGTTTGAGGACAACCTGCCCAATTGGGGTAGACTGCTGCGCAGAGGGGCGTACCTCCACCATGAGAACCGCTTCTTCAACCTGATACAGCCAAAGTTTTTCGCCATTTTCAATAATGCACAGGTCCATCTGCTCTAGATGAGGCTTGCGCTGCCAGCCTACCTCATCCCAGATTCCTCCAAATTCCCAGACTCGACCTGTCGTCCAGCCATCTGACAGAAAAAAATATTTCACAAACACACTCCGCTATGCAGCGACTTTAGGAGATTATCTAACGATTCGTGAGTTAGCGATCGCCCATTTCTTGAGAACTATGTCTTCCTATCGTCTCGATCACCTCGTGTTGACTGTTCAAAATATTGAACGTACTAGTCAGTTTTACCAACAGGTTCTCGATATTCCAACCGTATCCTTTGGCACAAACCGCAAGGCGCTTCTACTAGGATCGCAAAAAATCAATCTTCATCCGGCTAGCCAACCCCTAAAACCCCACGCTCAATCCCCTGTTCCTGGCTCAGCCGATATTTGCCTAATTACAGACACCCCGATTCCGATTTTGGTTGAAAGGTTCCACGAAAAAGGAATTCCGATCATCGAAGGACCCGTTCAACGCACAGGAGCCCAGAACCCACTACTATCCATTTACATTCGCGACCCAGACAATAATCTGATCGAGATAGCCAATGAACAGTGTGTGTCATGATGATGGGTGATGGTATGGCAATCAACATAGAGAAACTGTGAGCATTCAAGCACAAGCTTCAACAGTTTGCATCTATCGAGGAGTAAGTATCACGATGTTTGTCGCAACAGGCTTTCATCCAGGCAAATCGACCTCTGATTTTTTCAAATTCAGGATCTCGTTTGAATTTCACATGTGTGCAGCGAGCCTGATCGCTCAGTGATTTCGGGTCTTGTTGCTCCAGAATCTGCCAGAGTTCATCGTATTCTTCCGAGGTTATCGTGAAAGGCTCCCAGGATGTACTTGGGCTCATCCCACCATCGCCGCCACTTGCAAAAACTTCATTCAGTACATGCAGCGGTGGGAAAATACCGCAGCCATCCAGATAGGGGATGTCATATACAAAGGTACTCAAAGGGGCTATTCGAGCCTCGGGTTCGTACCAGAGTTCATGACGCTGATAGCTAACAATTTTCATCGATATGTCTAAGCTGGGAGCAAGAGGTGCCGTGGATGGAAATTGCGGAACGAAACTCAACGCTGGAAATCTGGTCAACCAATTACCGATTACCAGTTACCGGCCATCAACCATCAACTATCAACCAAGAACCCAAAACCAAGAACCAAGAACTAACCATCAATTAGGGCTTTCGTCAAAATACGTCTCCGGAGAAGTTGGGGCTATACCTTCATTAGCAGGCAACGCTTCATCAGCGGGCAATGCTTCATCAGCGGGCAATGCTTCATCGGCAGGCACCGCTTCATTTGGCTGGGTTGTTTCAGAAGGTTCTGTAGGAGAAGCTCCTCCCACAGGAGTCATCGGCTGATTCATTTCTTCATGTACTCGGCCTGCTACGCGACGGACTAACTCGCCCGCTCGTCCGTCGTTGTGGGGGCGCTCTACCAAAACGCTCAGAACGTACCGCTTACCGTTGGCGGCATCAACCAGGGCGATATCGCCCAGCACTGTGCCAATGTCGCCGGTTTTGTTGAACGCAATGGCACCAGCATCCCCTAGACCGTCGGGGATCAGTGTGCGGTTGTAGGTACGCTGCATGATGCTGAGCATACGATCGCGAGATCGCACCCCCAACAGCTCACCCCGATCCACTAACGTCATGAGCCTGACCAAATCAGCTGTGCTGGTTGTGTTGGTTCCCTCCAAATCGGGCAAAGAATTGCGGAGCACAGTTGCCTCCAGGCCCCACTCGCGGAATCGCTGGTTGAGTAGTTCGCGTCCACCTAATAGATCAATCATCATGTTGGTAGCGGTGTTGTCGCTGTTGATGATCATTTCTGTTGCGACCTGTAAGGCTGTATAGCGGCTACCGGGTTCATGAGTCTGCATGTCTCCCGAACCACCGCCCACCAGTTCTTCCCGAAGTATGACTGCTTGGTCTAAGCGCAGCGTCCCGGCATCCACAGCTTCTAGAAAGGCAACCAAAATCGGCATCTTGATGGTGCTGGCTGCAGAGAGCACTTTGGTCCCGTCCAAGTCTACGTAGTTGCCGGTATCCAGATCGTAGAGAAATGCCGACTGAGCCAATCCTGGTGTCAAAGCCCCTAATTCAACCAGATCGGTTTCAAGATGAACCAGTTCTTCCGCAAGGGGCAGCGACTGCGATAGCGCTGAAGCGGTTTGATTGCGCAGCCCCCACCCAGGTGCATCGCCCGTGGCACTGCTCAAAGCCGGATCAGCTACCGATGCTTCTCTTCCGGAGTTGGCTGTGGAAAGAATTGTGCCTGCGATCGCCGCTAGGCCAGTTCCTAAAATCAAAAGACGAATGCCCCACAGGATAGGGCGTGGTGCTTTACGTCCTCGAGGACGTGGTGAACGGCGATCGCGCTGAGGTGTCTCTGTTGCTGGAGCAGCTTCGGCGGGCGTAGACCAAATAGGCTTGCGTCTCAGAGGCGTTACTTTATTAGCGGTAGGGGCACTAGAAGCAACGGGTGACTTGAGACGAGGCTCAGGGGTTCCCGACTGATGGATATTAGCTGAATGAGCAGTGTGGAAAGAACGCGGCTGAGGCGATTGCCCTTGCGGACGATTTACATAAGCCGATGGACTAGCCATGCTGCCATTTTGAGGGTTTGCTTGAGGACCTTGCCGGGGTGGCGATGGTAGACGAATCATCTCTGGAGGCGAAGCCGCGGGCGGCCTGTTAATCTTTGGCGAAGGTGGTTGGGGAGGAACCTGGAGTCTGGGTGAAGTGGGTTGAGAATACGACGGTTTAGGGTTGCGGCGAGGCGGTTCGGCAGACGATTCCTTGGGATCCATGCCGACGTTGATCCAGCGTCGCCAGCGACTCCGGTCGGCAGCCCGTGCCAGTGGGTGAAAGTCCGAACCCGCGGGCACGGG
>JBCBJE010000528.1:0-4553 GCA_038523735.1 Cyanobacteria bacterium J06626_18
AAACATGCGGTTGTAGCCGACCTGCTTCAGGTTGGCCTCACTCATTTGCCCTCGGTCATAGGGAACAACATTCTCGCCAAAAGCTTCTTGGTACTCTTCACTATCAATGTAGGAGTCAATCTCTGCGTCATAGCCTTCGGATACACAGCGAACAATATGCTCAGAGACTTCTCGCTGGTCTTGAGGAGCACGACCCAAGAGATGCAGAAAGTTCAGCTCGACAAAGCGATAGGGTGCACACGACTCAAAGTATCGTGTGCGATAAAACTCTGATTTTGCAACCGCACGAACAAATTCGCGCACTGTGAACGTTCCGTCACAGAGCTGAGATTCTGCAGAGGTCAGGCGCTCGCTCTCCATCACATGAGGATTACCCAACACTTGCTTATAAACCGCTCGAATGACCGCTTGAATATCATCTACATCACTATTGGGCCACAGCTCAACTACCATATCGAATCTCCTAAATTTAATAAATGTCTAAACGTGATTAATGTCAGCCCTAGGACTCCTAATGCCAGACACCGCAAACACTGACTAAAAGTAGGGTGCTAGGTATGAACGGAGACCTGAACCGTAAAAAACTAAAGGGGTCTATGAGATAAAACGTTGATATCAACTTCAGCCAATTGAACCGATCAAACACCTCACGTGTTCATCTAGCGATGAACACGTGAGGCATCGAATGGCTGGCCTAGACCGGCGTGATGCTAGCAATCACGCCGCCTTGCTTATGAATCCGCTGATATTCCTGGGAGAGCTTATCAAACGGAACGAGATAAACTTGGTTGCTGCGACGGAACTTGGATACGCGATTCACCGCCTTAGAACGATATCCAGTCACCTCTATGCGGTAGACCTTACCTTGAGAGCTTGCATCCACGCCTTGACGAGTCCGTGCGCCGAGGGGTGGCTCGCGGAAGGTCGCCCCTGAGCTGGCTGGAGAAATGACCGGCGTTGGTGTTTCGTTAATGACCAACCCGTTGAGTTTGGGCTGAATTCCGGCTAAATCACCTTTCAAGCTGCTGCTGGACGCGCCTCGCACCATCTTAAAGAGGTGCGTAAATTGCACCATGCTCTGGCACGCTTCAGACTTATATCCTCGAATGTAGGGGACGATATTTTCGCCAAAGGTGTCTTGATACTCATCGCTGTCGATGTAAGAGTCAATATCTGCTTCAAACCCTTCTGTATCAAGAATCGTGCTGTGCATGCGCATCTCTTCCAAACCCATTGGGGTCCGGCCGAGGAGGTGCCTAAAGTTCAGCTCGACTGCGCGATATCGAGCACAGCTAGTGAAAAAGCGAGACCGATAGAGATCTGACTTTGCGACAGCCCGCACAAATTCACGAACACTGAGTTCGCCCATCTTAAATTGTGATTCTTGGACAGTGAGTCGCTCACTCTCCATCACATAGGCATTACCCAACACTTGCTTATAGACCGCTCGAATATAGGCTTCTGCTTCGTCTACCGAGCGACCGGGCACCCACTCGATGGGAGGGGTTTCGTCAAAAGTGCTAACACCCAAACGTGCAGCTGGTCCAAAAACCATTAACACTATCTCCTGGTTAACTAAAAGAGTTTAAGAAAACGATTTCGAGTAGAACTTCTTACGGCTAAAGGTAGACTTCGGACTCCCAACAACAGACGTTTCGACCAATAGCATCAGAACCTTGCCCTAGCCAAATCGAGTTCCCAGGAGATGAAGACAACCCCTCAGACGTATCATCAAACGGTAAGTCGTTTATACGTTTTCGTTACAAGTATCTTCTTATAAGCCCGTCGCTTTGAATATCAAGTTTTATAAACCTTAATGTCTTGTTATTACTGCGACTCATCGGGCATCGACGTCAATTGAAACCCCAGATAAACGGGCGTGATCGAAGCTCATGGGTTCCCCAAGGCTCACTCTGGTAAACCAGCCTCTAAAGCAGCAGCCACCACATTGTGATTGTCATCATTTCTCAGCTTTGCGAGTAATGTTTTGGCCTGTTGCCCTGAGGCTAGGCAAAGGGTTGTTGCAGCTCTCCAGCGATCGCGCCAATTTGGAGATTCACTGAGTCGTGCCAAGACCTCAACCGCCGCATCATGGTAAGGCCCCTTGAGCACTTGCCCGAGGGCTAGAATGGCTGTTTCTTTCACCGTCTGTTCTTCATCGTCTAGCCCCGCTCGAATCAGCTCCAGAAGAACCTCATCGTTATTCGCTTCCATCATCACCGACAAAATCGTTTGTCGAACCAGCCAGTTTTGACTCCGAAGAAAGAGGTCTTGCAACAGCGGAATCGAGGGTTCTCCAAACTCAAAGATCGAATTCGCAGCTTCCGCGAGAATATTAACGTCGGCCTCTTGTTCGAGGAGCGTTTTCAAGATCTGAAAGGATGCCTCGGTTTGGTGATTGCCTAACCCCATGACCGCAAAGCGCCGTCGCACCACATCTTGCCCTGCCAGCAAACGTTCGAGGACGGGTACAGCGAGATCCGACGGACATTGAGATAACTCATCTAGGGCGAGTTTGCATTCATACAATGATGTCGAACGCATTTGTTCTTCGAGCTGAGCCAGGCGATCGCCGTCCATAATCAAGACACACCAACGTCAAATCACTTCAATCCATCAACTGGGCACGTATCGAAGCCATATCGTAGGCCAGCCTTACAGCGACACCGTAACCTTAAAGGTCTGGTCATCAGATCGCTGGCTGATCATCGCTTCCCAGTTTAGAGCCTGCAAAAACGTATCCCCATCAGGCGTCTCAACCATATCAACCCCCCAGTGACCGGGCTGGAGCGCATCGGGCGAGGCACTTGTCGCCGGAGTGGTCTTCAGCCCCCCCAGCGCCAAAATCTCAAAGGACGACGCGGTCGGCGATCGCCGCTGGGCGAGAACCTCTGCACATCGCTTACCGACCTCTGATGGCATCATCGACTCAGCATCAAACATCACTTCAACAATCCAGTGGGGATGGTCAAGACGACGACCTTTGAGGTGTTCGGTCGCCTCAAACCCATTCACAAAGACTTGAGCAAAATCATCCCGGCTCAGCACCGGAGCAGAGTCAGACGAAAGGTTGAAATTATGGGAGAGCAACATCCGCCCCCAGGTGCGCTCAGCGTGCTGAGTCGCCACAGAATCGTCCATAGCTTCCTCATGTTTGCTACGACACGACATGATTAGTGTACTGTAGTGCCGGATCCGTTTTGAAGCACCCCCCTTAGGTCTTGTCATACAGAACGATGAGATGCCCATCAAAATCATAGAATCCTTGTTCTGTGAACGTTTTATCCGGTGGAGCCGTGAATGACCGAGACAGCATCACCTCCAAGCCCAACGACTGAATCGTCTGAATGGTCGTCGCCAGATTCGGCACTTGAATGACAATTCCAATCCGATAGGGACATTGAGGTGGCGGCAGCTCAACCCCAACGACTTCCGTCAATGCCAATCCACGAGGCTCATGGGCCGTGCTGAGTGCGGCAAAGGTCAACCGAGCCTGGGGCGAAATCTGAAAAACGGTATAGAGATAGGAGTCATCGTCTGCTGCACCGACAAAATCCAGGCGGAAACCCAGCACATCTCGATAAAGCGTCAAGGATTTTTCTAAATCAGACACGAGCAGACACGGGCGTTTGAGGTGTAAGTCAGGATGCGGATCTGCCAACCCTCCCTCAAACCCTCCCGCAGATTTTGATGTAGATAATGGTTGAATAGTCATCACATCCTTTTCGGATCAGACAGATACGTACGATGAGCCAACCTAGCCTAGAACACATTGCCGCCCAACTCGATAGCAGCGATACAAAAACTCGCGTACTTGCCCTCATCGAGCTGCAAAAAGAGAGCTGTCCGGTTGAGGCAGCCTACCCACTCATTCTGCGGGCGATCGCCGACACCAATGTCCAGGTCCGTGGCATGGCCGTCTTTACCCTCGGCATTAAGCCCACCCCAGACAATTGCGACCTTCTAATCAGCATCCTTGAATCAGACGACGATTACAACGTGCGGGCGATGGCCGCTGGCGCGTTGGGATATCTAGAAGATAAGCAGGCCTTTGCAGCCCTCCGTCACGCTTTTTACGAAGACACAAACTGGTTGGTGCAATTTAGCGCTGCCGTTGCCCTCGGCAACCTCAAAGAGCCGCAGGCCGAAGCCGTTTTGCTCGAAGCCCTCGACAGCACCAATAGGCTCATTCAAGAAGCCGCCATCATGGCACTCGGAGAAATTGGGGCCGTACACACCGTTGAGCGCCTACTGACCTTCGCCAACTCAGACGACTGGCTAATCCGGCAACGCCTTGCCGAAGCGCTCGGCAATCTTCCCGGTGACCACAGTCGGTCTGCCCTCACGTTTTTGAGCAGCGACCCCAATCCGCAGGTGGCACAAGCGGCACAGATATCATTACAGCGCCTCGATACGGCAGATTAGACATTGAGATCGTTCAGGGTGTGCGGCGATCGCCCTTTACTCCACCTACGCTGAACTCGCTTGAACAATGCGTGCGACATTTCTCGCGTCATCACTGCCTCGGTGATGCGTTCCTTCCAAACTCAAAC
>JBCBJE010000529.1:0-4552 GCA_038523735.1 Cyanobacteria bacterium J06626_18
GACTCGGGATGGACTGTGACTGCTCAATTTTAGGCAAAGAGGGTTCGACCGTGATGAAATTCGCCCGGTGATTCCAGGCGGAGCCCTCTGGGTGCGATCTGTCTGCCATCAAGGAATCAGGACAGGTTCGCAACGTGACTTTAGCTCAAAAGTAAGGAGTTCCAGCTAT
Source organism: Cyanobacteria bacterium J06626_18 (assembly GCA_038523735.1). GTDB lineage: Bacteria > Cyanobacteriota > Cyanobacteriia > Phormidesmidales > Phormidesmidaceae > SIO1E4. Next base: position 170 of record JBCBJE010000529.1, read on the forward strand.
GGCATTCGCTCCCACATTGAATCTTTCTGACCTGGATGGTCGCAATGGTTTCGTCATTCGTGGCAATAACTTTTCGGGGAGGTCTGTAAGTAACGCAGGCGATGTCAACGGTGACGGCATCGATGATCTCATTATTGGGGCGCTTGGGACCAAAACTAATGGCAATCAATTTGTCGGCCAAAGCCATGTTATCTTTGGCGGTCAGAATTTTAGCAGTGGCACGTTTGACCTAGCGGCTCTGGATGGTCGCAATGGTTTTGTCATTGATGGCCTCAATGCAGATGACGGCTTTGGTTCCTCTGTCAGCAGTGCCGGGGATGTCAACGGCGATGGCTTCGACGACTTAATTATTGGAGCACCTGACGCTTTTCCTGGGGAATATGATATCGGGGCGGGCGAAAGCTACGTGGTGTTTGGTGGTCCAGAGTTCAGCAGTAGTCGTCTCGATTTATCTACACTGGATGGCCAAAATGGTTTTGTCCTCAGTAGTGTGGATGCAGGTGACCGCTCCGGTTACGCCGTGAGCAGTGCCGGAGACATCAATGGCGATGGCTTAGATGACCTGATTATTGGGGCACCTCGCGCTTCTTCCCTTGACACATCCCATTCAAGTTATGGCTATTCAAGTCGGGACTTTTTAGGTGAGAGCTATGTCGTGTTTGGTCATCGAGACTTTGGCAGCGATCGCTTTGATTTGGCAAATTTAGATGGCAGTAACGGCTTTGTCATTGAGGGCTTGAGCAATTACGATTTCTCTGGTTACGCCGTGAGCGGTGCTGGAGACATCAATGGCGATGGCATTGATGATTTGATTATTGGTGCCGATGCTACTGGGATCTATTCAGGTTATAGCTATGTCGTGTTTGGCGGCCAAGACTTTAGCAAGGATCGCTTGAATGCCGCAGACCTAGACGGTCGCAATGGGTTTATCATCTTCGGCGCAGATATGTATGACCGTTCTGGCAGCTCTGTCAGCGGTGCTGGAGACATCAACGGCGATGGCATTGACGATCTGCTTATTTCAGCCCCCTCAGCCGATCCGAATAATAAGTACAACGCGGGTGAAAGCTATATCGTGTTTGGCGGCCAAGACTTCAGCAGCGGTCGCTTTGACCTAGCGGATTTGGACGGTCGTAATGGGTTTGTGATTAACGGTATTGATAGGTCTGACTACTCTGGCAATTCCGTAAGTGGTGCGGGAGATATTAATGGCGATGGCATTGACGACCTAATCATTGGTGCATCTGACGCTAACCCCAACGGGAATAATAATGCTGGCGAGAGCTACATCGTATTTGGTGGCCAGAATTTCAGCGATGGTCAATTCGAGCTATCAGAATTGGATGGTCGCAATGGCTTTGTTTTTGAGGGCATTTCTCGAGGTGATCAAGTCGGCACCTCTGTCAGCGGTGCCGGGGACATCAACAGTGACGGTATTGCTGACTTGATTATCGGAGCACCCGGAGCTGGCCCCGATGACCAGAACTATGCGGGTGAGAGCTACGTTGTATTTGGTCAGGCTTTCAATGCACCCAGCCTTAACCTAGATACGGCCTTGACCGTTGCCGAAAACACGGCTTTGGTGGCTGATATTGAAGCGACCGATGACACGGACAGCGAAGGGAACGGTCTTGTCTATCGAGTGACGGGTGGGGCTGACCGGGCATTGTTTACGATTGATGCTGCCACAGGGGTTCTGAGCTTCAACACGATGCCAGATTTCGAAAATCCCGGTGATTTCGACAACGACAATACTTACAAAGTGGAGGTCACCGTCACAAACTCTGGCGATTTGAGCGCTACCCAACTCCTTAGCATCAACGTGCTTGACCAGCCAGAGGGGAGCAATCGTAGGGATGTTCTGGTTGGCACATCGGCCAATGAAACGCTGAATGGATTGGGGGGCAACGATACGATCGCAGGAGGTCTGGGCAACGATACCATCCTGGGTGGCAGCGGCAATGATATTCTGCGGGGCGATCTGAATCGCCGCTCCTCACAAGTTAAGCAGGCTGGCGGTGACGATATTATCCGAGGCGGCTCTGGCAACGATCGCATCGGCGGCAAAGGTGGCAACGATACCCTCTACGGGGATGAGGGCAATGACCGGCTTTGGGGTGACGACGGCGACGACATCTTGCTGGGTGGCCTCGGCAATGATGAACTCACGGGCGATGATTCTTCCGGCGGCAAAGGCAGTGACATCTTCGTGCTTTCCGCAGGTGCAGGAACCGATACGATTGTGGACTTTCAGGTGGGCACTGACTTCATTGGCCTGACACCTGACCTGACCTTTGCCGAGCTGGCTCTTAAACAGGTAGGCCAAAACGTGACTGTCAGCTTCGGGAGTGAGACGCTAGCTGTGATCAACCAGGTCAATCGTGGCGACCTAGCTGCAGAAAGCTTCATCGCCAACTTCTCCACCAATTCCTAGACACCTGGTTTCGGAGACTTACTGGATAAAAAGACATCTCCTCGCGCAACCGCGAGGAGATAGAAATGTTCGGGTGAACGTCGCAAGATGACGCAAGATGTCACAAGTTACTCATGTTATCTCAGTCGATAGGTGAGCTGATTGGTGTCACCTTCGCTTTGCAAGAGTCCTTTGTCTATCATCCGCCTGAGATCGCGTTGCAGGGTGCGGCGCGATCGCTGCGGACAAAGGACCTCAAAGGCTTGAATTGTCACATAACCCTGTTCTAGTATGTAGGCTAGCGCAGCCTGCTGGCGGGGATTGAGGCCATATTGCTGGGTTAGGGTCGCTATCTGTTGGTTAACGCTGTTAGAGGAAGGTGACGAGCGATCGCCCACGTGAGGCTGCAAATAGTTCACCAGCAAATCTTGAACTTCGGCGTAGAGTTTAGCTCTATGGTTTGTGTCACTCCTCAGCGCCACCAGCAGCACCGAGTTGTATGCCTGAAGCACCACCTCAGCAATGAGTTCACTCTTTTCAACCGATATCCCAGGGCTGTGGATTCGCAACAGTCCGGCAAAACGACGAGCGTACTCATAGGTAACGCTGTCGTCGAAGTAGGCGAACATATCGGGAGTTAGAAAGTACTGGGTAAAGACGACTCGAGGAGCTGGGTCTTCAAAGTACCGAGCAAAGATTTCGACAAACTCACGAATAATGACTCGCAGAGGCCGTCGCATGAATTCGGGGGTCATGAGCTTCGCGTGAATGACGTCAATGCCTAGGCGATGCTGGTTTTCCAGCGCGTGGAAGATAGCGAGTTTGTTAGGAAAAAAGCGATATAGCGTGCCGACTGCGGTTTGGGCACGTTTAGCGATCGCATGGGTTGTGGCCGCGTCGTAGCCTATTTCCCAAAACACCTCAGCCGCCGCTTTGAGAATTTGCTCAACTCGTTCCTGACTGCGTCGCTGCTGGGGCTGACGGCGAAACACTGACTCGTTTGCTGGCATACCCCCCTTGACAAATTCAAAATCCGCGATCTAAGTATAGATAAACATGAATTTTTTGTCAGCTTTTTAAGCCCCCCACAAAAAGGAGTTGTTTGCAATGTCCATGCTTGCGGGTGCGCCTTGGCTATTGGCGCACAAGTCCATGCTGCCTGTGAATGAGCCGGTTAAGATTTCCCTCTACGGCAAAGACTATGTTCTGTGGAAGGATCAAAATCAGACGGTTCAAGCGTTACCCAATATCTGTCCGCATATGGGCGCTATGCTCTCTGAAGGCTGGTGCGAAGCTCAAAAAGACGGATCGAGTAAGATAGCCTGTCCGTTTCACGCGCTGGAATTTGACGCTGCGGGCTGTACGCTTCTACCCGGTTCGCAAAAGCAAACGCTCCCTCAACTCCACCCCCTAGAACTCATCGTTCAGGGTGATTTTATCTGGTCCTATGGCGATGCGGAGCCTAAGCTCCCCATTCCGGATGTCCTGAACCAAATCGCTGCAACCTACGAACTCATTGGGGCTACAGCTGACACAAGTGTGGCGACATCGCTACTGTCCATGCTCATGAATATGCACGATTACAACCATCAAAATGGCACCCATCGCGACCTGTTTCGGATCAAAGAAGTACAGTTTGGGAAGTTTATTGACCAAGGACACTATTCTGAAGCTTTCTTCAAAACTCCGACGGCGTCTCCTACCTGGCGTGAGATTGTGCATAATCCAGCTGTTTTGACCCTGCCAAAGGTATTAGAAGCTCATTTAGAAAATCACTTTCCTTCACTGGTCATTTTTCACGGCGAAAGTGCGATCGGTCGCATCGCCCAGTGCCACCTGTTTGTCCCAGAGTCAGCCGAGCGGACACGAACCTACATTCTCCTATTCGGAAAGGCTAAAAATTCCCTATTCAAGGTGATGAAAGGAACGTTCCTCAACCTCAGCAAAACCGTTGTTGAACAAGATGCCAA
>JBCBJE010000530.1:0-4552 GCA_038523735.1 Cyanobacteria bacterium J06626_18
CTGATGAGGGACTACCGGAATCCATGGAGGTGTTTACAACCCTGGTAAATCAAGTGGTTAAGGCAGTCAAAGCCGGTGAAACCGTACTGATTCATTGCAAAGGAGGACGCGGGCGAACGGGTCTATTGGCGGCAGCGGCTTTGGTGCAGCTGGGGGAGACACCTGAGGCTGCGATTGCAGCAGTGCGCGAGGTCCGCACTGGAGCCCTTTCAGTCGCGCTTAAGCGCGACTACGTATACGAATTTCACCAAGCCCAAACCTAAATTTAAAAATGCCGCAGGTCTATGCTGACACTTCCCTGTTCCCTGTTCCCCGAAACTAGAGCAAACTGCTACTGTTCCCTTGCCTCAGCGATCCGTTTTGCCATCAAAATATCGGGCTTGCCAGGACCATTCGCATCTGGAATCACGCCCACAATGGTGAACCCAACCTTTTGATAAAAACTAAGGGGATGCCCCTTCAAATCGCGTATTTTCTGCAGGTGATCGAGTGGATTGGGGTAGAGATCCACATTGGCAAGAGACGTGAGCCCTGTTTCATCGTCGGTCCCCAGATAGAGCGCGGTTCCACCTCGCTGCCGGACCTGCTTTTCTAAATCTGCCACCAGCTTGCGCCCAATCCCCTGACGCTGATGGGAGGGCGACACTACGAGCGGATGCAGTTCCCAAGCATGGCCATCGTATTGGGATATGCCCCCAATCCAACCCAGCACCTGTCCCAAGTCACTGAGCATTACGCGACTAATGCGATCGCTCTCTAAAGACTCATGCACTTCCTCTAACGCCGACGCTAAATCCGGCCAAGCATTGGGAGCAAATTCACGAAAGCCAATCATCAAGAGCCGTGCAGTCGCTTCAATCAGCGCCGTGTCATGGGATGGCAGGTCAATCGTTATCGTCTGATTCATCGCGATCGCACAATAGCTATTTCTCTTGCAGGTACTCAACCAACCAACTCTGGTCATGTTTGGTTAAGGTAGGGCCTGGAGGTAATCGACTGTAGTCAATACGGTTGCGATAACGACTGCGATCATAGACACCATCAAAGATGGGTTGGAGAGAGAGTGCGATCGCGCCATCATCTGGCTTGAGTGGAATTGCAATTTCTGGCAACGGTTGTCGTAGCCCAAACCCGTATAAATCAGCTTGGGGGCGTTGATGACTGGCGCTAACCAAAATCCGGTAGAGCGTTGGGACAACGTCACCTAAAAGTGGCATAGCTTCTCCAGCTCTTAAAAGATCCAGTTCTACCAAGCTGGTGTCACTGCCTAATACCTGAGCGCGCTTTTCTTCATAAGTCGCGCGACCTTTACCGGGACGCTTATTCTTGGGCGATAGCAGCTCAATGGCGGTAATCACCTTTCCCGTTGCCAACTCACGAATCTCTAGATAGCGCTCCGACACTTCTTCGGGTATGGGTACCTCGACCTGTTGCGGTTTTACCTGAATAGCGACAGCTCCCTTTGATGAGCTTTCCTGAACGGTTTCCTGGGTTGGAGCTGCCACAACCACATCGGGGATGCCAATCAGCGCTCCCGCCATATCATCAAGGTAAGTTCGCGCTTCGACTTCGATGTAGTAGTCAGGTGATAAGTCTGCTTCAATCGCATCGGCCAGCGCCACAATAAATCGACTATGGAAAGATGCCCAAAAGGCAGGCTGCTCTAGATAGGGATCCATTCCTGGCAAAGGCGATGGCATAGTGTGAGGTCTTGGGGAGACGCAGGCGTATACTTCCCATTCTAATTATCAGTACGGATTACACTCAACCTGGCTGCTGTAGTCATCGGTATCCAGTGTAGGGGTGTTGTTAGGAATAAGCCATGGCTTCAGTGAGAGCGTCTGTCATGGTGGGAGCATAGTCAGGATGAGCGCGCACAATGGCATCTAGCAAGGCATTTTTCCAGGCTTTCAAGATTAGGATCGAGGTCAGCTCTAAATTCCTCAGGATGGCACCGAAGTTCTTAGACCAGGGCTTCCCAAATTTGCTGGCGCATCGATATCCAGTCTCTCAGTAAAGGTCATAGCGCATTAGCTGACACGGTAGTGAGCCGTTATAGACAGGAATGCGCTGGGAAGATTTGAGCCGAATAGACTTTGCTAACGCTTTGTTGCCGCTTAAGACAAAGGCAGTCCAGCCTTTAAAGCGTTGCTTCAGGACATCGCCTAGGAGTTTGTAAAAGGCAGCGAGATCCTCGTCTTTACCGAGTCGTTCGCCATAGGGGGGATTGCACAGCAGAACGCCGCTGTTGGCAGGGGCTTCGACATCGGCTAGATTAGTCTCGGAGAAGGTGACTTGGCTGGGGACGTAGCTGTTATGGGCGTTGGTGCGGGCTTGAATAATTACATCCCGATCGCGATCGCACCCCACAATTGGGGCAGCTAGCGTATCTCGCTGTGCAGTTTGGGCGTCACGTTGGAGACGATGCCAGAGACCCGCATTGAAGTTGGGCCAGCTTTCAAACCCAAAGCGGTCACGAAACAGTCCGGGTGCTCTATTCAAGCCTATCAATGCAGCTTCCAAAGGCAAGGTACCAGAGCCGCACAACGGATCGCAGAATGCCTGATCCGGCTGCCATTCTGACAAGTGGATCAGGGCAGCGGCAAGGGATTCCTTGAGCGGGGCTGTGCCAACAGCAGGCCGATACCCCCGACGGTGCAGGCTACTACCCGAGCTATCGAGACTCACTGTCGCGCGATCGCGATACAGATGCACATTGACCTGAACATCAGGGTGCTGGGTATCGATGTTGGAGCGCTGCGTAAAGCGATCGCGCTGCTGGTCAACGATGGCATTCTTTACCTGTAAAGCTGTGAAATGGGTATGGTTGAGCTGTCGCGTTTTACCCGTGGCTGCAACCGCTAGCGTATGGTCTGGGGTGAGATAAGCTTGCCAGTCAATCGCGCTCGTACCCCGGTACAAATCATCCGCGTCCTGACAGGGAAACATCGCCACTTGCATCAAAATCCGAAACGGTAGCCGGGCCCAAAGGTTGACCCGATACAGCAGTTCTTGATTACCCATAAACGCGACGCCGCAGAATCCAGGCTCGACTGAGCGAGCCCCCAAGTCGTCTAGCTCACGGGCGGCGATTTCCTCCAACCCCCGTGCTACCGTCGCAAAATATCGCCCCATCGCGCTTAGACCGCCTGTGCTTCTTTTGAGGGTTCTGACGAAGGCTCTGACGCGTCTTCTGGGCTCGTCTCAGTGGACACAGAGCGAAACACCAGAGTCCCTTCCCGTAGACTGACGTGAATTGTGCTGCCAGCAATGAATGCTTCTTCCAGAATTTTGGTCGCGATAGGGTTTTCGAGTTCTTTTTGAATGGCGCGTTTGAGGGGGCGGGCTCCGTAGACGGGGTCGTAGCCCACCTGGGCAATGTGGTCGATCGCAGCCTTCGACAGAGAAAGTAAGAGTTTTTGGTCGGCCAGACGCTTCTCGATCCGTCGCACTTGAATGGCCACGATTTGTCGCAACTCCTCGCGTCGCAGAGGATGGAAGAGGATCAAATCATCGACGCGGTTGAGAAATTCAGGGCGGAAATGGCTGCGGAGGGCTTTGAGGACGCGATCGCGCATTTCGTCGTAGCGGCTATCGTCACCAGCAATGTCGAGAATATGGTCGCTGCCAATATTGCTCGTCATCACCACGACGGTATTGCTGAAGTTCACCACATGTCCCTGGGCATCGGTGATGCGTCCGTCGTCTAGTACCTGCAGCAGAATATTGAACACGTCTGGATGTGCCTTCTCTACCTCATCCAGCAGAATGACCGAATAAGGATGTCGGCGTACTGCTTCGGAAAGCTGGCCCCCTTCTTCATACCCCACATATCCCGGGGGAGCCCCTACTAAGCGGGCCACCGCATGTTTTTCCATGTATTCCGACATGTCAACGCGGATGAGCGATTCCTCAGTATCGAAGAGGAACGCTGCTAGCGCCCGCGCCAGCTCCGTCTTACCCACGCCTGTGGGTCCCATAAACAGAAATGAACCAATAGGGCGACCGGGATCATTCATGCCCGCTCGAGCCCGCCGAATCGCAGCGGATACGGCTGACACCGCTTCATCTTGACCAATAACTTGCTTGTGAAGATGCCCTTCTAACCGCAGCAATTTTTGGCGCTCGGATTCCATTAACCGATTGACAGGAATCCCCGTCCATTTAGCAACAATTTCGGCAATATCTGCCTCTAGTACTTGCTCTCGCAGCAGCGTCTTGCCCTGAGCTTGAATTTCCAATAGCTGTGCTTCTTGGGCTTCTCGTTCTCGCTGCACAGCTTCTAGTCGACCATACTTAAGCTGAGCCGCTTTATTCAGGTCATAGGCCCGTTCTGCCTGATCGACCTGGACCCGCAGATGGTCTTCTTCTTCTTGCAGGCATTCAACAGTCAGTGGCAGACCGAAAAACAGACACTGGACGCCATCAACGCTCTGCAAGAAGAAGAAGACCATCTGCGGGTCCAGGTCGATCAGGCAGAACGGGCCTATGACCTGAATAAAGCGGCTCAGCTTAAGTATGGTCGACTAGAAGCTGTGCAGCGAGAACGAGA
>JBCBJE010000531.1:0-4551 GCA_038523735.1 Cyanobacteria bacterium J06626_18
ACCTGTGCGACAGGCCCCGGATGATCCTGGCAGGCAAAAAATATACGTAGCATTCGCAACGCCTGATAGTGTCCGCGATTGAATCGTCGAGGTCTTAATTTCCTGATAAGAAATCATGCGAAAGATCTCGCCGAAGCCCTGAATTTCTTTATCGAGCAAGGGTTGAATAGCTTCAGGTGTGCCGTCGCGTCCGGTCACGCCGGTACCGCCTGTGGTGATGATGGCTTGCACTGTTTCATCCGCAATCCACCGCGAAACCACGGCCCGAATCTGATAGATATCGTCGGGCACGATCGCTTTCTCTGCCAAGGTATGTCCCGCTTCTAAGAGGCGATCGCACAGCAGCTTGCCCGACTTGTCCGTTTCCTCCGTCCGCGTATCCGAGACCGTCATCACCGCAATATTGACGGAAATAAAGGATGCGTTAGTCATAACATTGTCTAGCCTGTCTGCTGTTGCCACCAAGTCCGTAATGATTGTACTGCCCCAATTTCATCCTCTTTTGCCTGAACCAGAAATGTGTAGAGACTTTCCTTGGGTACAGAAGAAAATATAGAGCTGACTTTAGCCTCTACGTAAACCCCCTTTAGGAGCGTATAAATCCGCCACACTTTGCCGTTGAATCGCCAAAACTCGGGAACGCCCAGGTCAGCATAGAAGCGATTTTTAGCAATATCCGTGTGAGTAATATCCACCTCAACGACCAAATCAGGCGGCGGATCCTGACTGAAGTCCACATTCCGTCCTTTTACCAAGGGTTGGTTCTGAATATAGTAAGCGTTGTCCGGCTCGGCTCCTTTTTCCAACTCTGGGTAGTTCATGGTGGTAGACCCCATCGTTTTGAGCGGCAGTCCCATGAGTTCGACCAACGTCAAGATAAAGCGTTCAATTAAGCGCCCAGAAAATTCATGATCTTCCAGCGGCACAGTAATCTCCAAAATACCCTTGTCGTAAGTTAAGCGCGCTCCACGCGATGAGGGTAATGCCTCGAGGATTTGCAGATAAGCGCCCCAAGACAGTCCTCGTAGTACCACCCGCTGCTCCCCAATGGGTTGTACGTCTGACTTAGGTTCTGCAGCAGCAACGACCATACCAATACTCCGAATGCTCGAACAATTTCGCGCAAAAGTCACGAGACTTGTGTATTTAACAAAGGGTATGACTTTTCAACAGCATGAATCCATCCTCGCGCAAACCCAAGCATCTTTGCAGCAAGGCGACCGGCAAAACGTACGACAAAGCTTCGATGCCTTTTGTCTGCCAGTCCTCTGAGCAGTGTTTTTCAGCAGTCGTAGGGGTACAAAAATCAGCACCCCTACGGAGTTTCCTCTTTGGGTTATCGTCTAAAGGAATCTCTCGAAATGAATATACCGCCGTAGGTTGGTGCTGAGGTACGAGACCCAACGCTCCGATCAGGTAATTTCTTTCTTAGAGATCACCTAAGACTGTGTAAAACAGACCTACTTATTGTGGGGGTAGAAGCACCTGATCAACCACGTGGATGATGCCATTGCTGGCCGTAATATCAGCCTGTACGACATTGGCGCTATTGACCGTAACACCAGAGCCGACAGCCACCTCTAGCGGTAGCCCCGCGACTGAATCAACACTGCCAGAGGAAAGCTGTGTAGACTGAACACTTCCTGCTACAACGTGATACGTCAAAATCGTCGTCAGCAGTTCTTTATTCTCAGGCTGGAAGAGGCTTTCAATGGTCCCAGCCGGTAGCCTACCAAAGGCGGCATCGGTGGGTGCAAATACCGTGAATTCGGTGTCGCCGTTCAGCACTCCAACCAGTCCGGCGTGCTTTACCAAGGCTGTAAGCACATCGAAAGAATCGTTGGTAGATGCAATGTTAACAATGGTGTTTCCAGCCTGGGCAGTATTGGTGTGACCATCGGCACGAGCCATCGTTGGCACAGTAGCCAACAAACCTGTTGCAGTAAGTACGCTAGCGAAAACCGCAAATCCTTTCATCGATACGCTCCGAACAAGTTTCCTAGATAAGTACGGATATTGCTGAGAACTGGATTGCTCGATGGTATAAATATTTTTTTGTTAGTCCATCGGGAACAGGGAACAGGGGAGATGCTCTTCTTATTGCTGTAAAATTTTCTTGAAATGGTGCTTGGCTTGTTGACCAACGGCTTGCCAATTGAGCCGATGCTGATATTCGTTAAAGGCGTCGATCGCTAGCTTTTCGTAGGCGGCGCGATCGCGCATGTACTTGGCGACATAGTTGCCATAGGCTTCGATGGGAGCCTCTAAATCAAACATTTCGCCGTTCACGTCGCTCTTCACTACGGTGGGAATCCCGGCAATATTGGTGGTGAGACAGGGGACACCAAAAGCGTTAGCTTCGATCAGCACATTCGGCGCACAATCCTCGCGAGTGGGGAGGATGAGGAAGTGGGCACTGGCCACCCAATCGAGCAGCGCAGTTTTGCCTGCTGCCGTGGATTTGTCGATATAGCCAACGACTTTAACAAAGGAGGGCATCGGATCTAAAGCGGGTCGGCAGCCCAGGATGATTAGCTCGGTATCAATGCCTTGCGCATTCAGCCATTCAGCGACCTTAACGGCAATATCGCCCCCTTTGCGCTGCCAAGAAATGCCAGAAAACAGCAATCGGCAAGGCATTTGGGGGCGGGCTGCGACCAGCTCTTGGGCCTTCTCAAGGGTTCGTCCCGGTGCGAGTTCGATGTTGGCCCCACGGGGCAGGACAACGATTTTATCTGCGTCGATACCGTAGTGCTTGACGGCATTTTGTTTGGCCCAATCGGAGGTAACAATAATCAGGGCGCAGCGATCGATGGCCTGTTTTTCGTAAGTAAAAATGTTGCGACGGGTCTCGTTACAAATATCTTTTAGATAGGGATAGTAATCGACTAGCTCTGCAACCAGCGTGTCTACCCACATCACAATCGGTTGGGAGCAGTTCAAATAGGCGATGGGATTGGCCCCTTCGGGTGCGATGACTAAGTCTGCGGTTGTTTGTTTAAGTTTGCGTTCAAGCTGACGGGCGTAGGATTTGCACACAGCGAGATCAGCCCAGCTGTAGTAAACCTGGTTGAAGAGGTGGCGATAGTACAGCCACTTGCCGCGCGTCAGCCAGCGATAGCCTTGTTCAAGTGGCCCCAGATAGTCGAGGTCAATTCCTTCATTTTCCAAGGCTGCGGCGATAAAACTGTTGGATCCGTAGTTGCCGCGCTTAAATTTAGACCAGGTGGAGGCATTTCTCGCGTCATAGGTCGTGGCGTAGGCAATTCTCATAGCATTAATCTCTAAGCGTTTGATAAAACGACACGGTCTGCTGGCTAATCACAGACCAATCGAAGGCACTCAAATCGATCGCGGTGGGTCGCGACTGTGTCTTGGCCCATTGCAGCCCTGAGGCGAGTACAGTCGGGGTTAGATCGGTTTCATACAGCTTCATCCATGCGGAGCCAACGGCTTCCTGCAGGCTCACCAAAGCACCTTGGTGCGGGACCAGAACCGGGCGATCAAACGAAAGCGCTAACAACGTACTGCCGGAGTTCAGAATTTCGGTAAACGGCAATGCCACCAGATCGGCAGCTTGGAAGTAGGTCTGGAGGTGATCGTCAGGGATGAATTTCAACTGCAGGCGAATGCGATCGTCTCCTGCCGCCAGTTGGATAATCTCTTCGCGAAGGGCTGGAACTTCAACTTTGCCTGCAATTAATAGGCACCAATCTGGTTCGTCCAATGCTTTGAAGGCTCGGATTAGGGCCGGGACGTTTTTGTAATAGTCGATATAGCCCAAAAATAGCAGCAAAGACTCGTTTTCAGGAATCTCTAGTTGAGCTTTGGCGGTTGCTGAGCCGATTTGTTTGGGATACACCTCGCGATAATGCCCATGGGGAATTACTGCATGAGACCGCGCCTTTAGACTCGGAGAAGATGCCTCAAATAAGGTTTGACTCGCTTCACAGAGACTGATGCAGCCATCAATGCGGCGGGTGAGATTGTTCTGAAACCAGCGAGCAATCTTGGGATACACCACGGAATGAGGCGTTTGGTCATGAATGGTCCAGACAATGCGAGTACCTTGTAGGCGCATCCAGTCCAATACTCGCAGCATTAAGATGGCGCGTCCCCATGCCGCCGCCGCACTGGAACAGCGCACAATGGTTTCTACAGGCCAGTGGAGATGGCAAATGTCATAGCGCTGGGTAACAGCCTGACGCATCGAGAACTCATCCACCTGGATCCCTTGCTGTTGCATGTGAGAATACAAAAGCCAGTTGTAGGGGTTCTTGTACTTGGTTTTGAACGCGGGCCAAGCAGTCACTCTCATAAATTTGGACGTATCCCCAATGATGAGAACAGGATTTATTATCTAAGGCTAAATCCAACCTATCAATGGACTTCCGATAAAAGTGCCGCCGCAGGTTGACGTCGAGGTACAGGACTCAACACTCCATCCAGGATTTGGATTTTGTTGGGATGTCCTCCGTTTAATCCAAACCTACGCATTGAACGCATGGTCGTCAATCACATCAAGCAGGCTGCAGATTCTGGGCTAGAGTA
>JBCBJE010000532.1:0-4541 GCA_038523735.1 Cyanobacteria bacterium J06626_18
ACCTCTAGCGCCTCGTCGTCTCCCGCCGTCAGCTTCATGAAGTCCAGCAGGCTCATTTCTGGGTTCTCAGCCTGCTGCTTTTTCCAGAACTCCAGCATCTGCTGCATTTTTTCCTGGTCTAGCTCCATCCACTGACCACGAAACTTTACCAGGAAAAAATGCAGCAGATGCTGGAGTTCTGGAAAAAGCAGCAGGCTGAGAACCCAGAAATGAGCCTGCTGGACTTCATGAAGCTGACGGCGGGAGACGACGAGGCGCTAGAGGTGGATTTTGATCGCGACGAAACTCTCGCGACGATGCTGACCCAGCTGAATGACAAAACCCGCCTGGAGCTCACCCCCGATCCCAACCAGCTTCAGGGCAACCTGCGGGACTATCAAAAGCGCGGTCTTTCCTGGATGCACTACCTGGAAAATCTGGGGCTCAACGGCTGTCTAGCCGACGACATGGGACTGGGTAAGACGGTGCAGGTGATTGCTCGACTGGTGCAAGAGCGGGAACAGGCGATCGGAGCGGGCATCAAACAAATTCCCCCGACGCTGCTAGTTGCGCCAACTTCGGTGGTGGGTAACTGGTTTCACGAACTGCAAAAGTTTGCCCCCCACCTCAAAGCCACGGTGCATCATGGCAGCGATCGCACCAAGGATACTAAAGCCTTCAAAGCCATTTGCCGCACTCATGATGTACTGATCACCTCTTTCACTCTGGCACGCAAGGATGCCAAGCTGCTGGCTGAGGTTACCTGGCATCGTATTGTATTGGACGAAGCTCAGAACATCAAAAACCCCAAAGCAGCCCAAACGAGAGCAATTCTCAAGCTCGACGCCAATCACCGCCTAGCCCTGACAGGGACTCCGGTAGAAAATCGTCTGCTCGATCTATGGTCCATTTTCAACTTTCTGAATCCTGGCTATCTCGGTACTCAAGCTCAGTTCCGGAAACAGTTTGAGCTGCCAATCCAGAAATCCAACAGCAAGACCCGTTCCGCGACTCTGAAGAAACTGGTGGAGCCCTTCATCCTACGGCGGGTCAAGACCGACCAGTCCATCATCAAAGATTTGCCAGATAAAGTAGAGCAAAAACTTTTCTGTAACCTGACCAAAGAACAAGCCTCGCTTTACGAAGCGGTGCTTGAAGACGTAACCGAACAGTTGAAAGAGGCAGAAGGCATCCAGCGCAAGGGGCTAATTCTGGCGACCTTGACCAAGCTCAAACAAATCTGCAATCACCCCCGCCAGTTCTTACAGGACGAGAGCGAATTTACCGCCGAACGCTCCCACAAGCTCAGTCGTCTGCTGGAAATGCTGGATGAAGTTGTGCAAGAGGGGGAAAGTGCGCTGGTGTTTAGTCAGTTTCGCGAAATTGGCGACGCGTTGGAAGCCTACCTAAGACACACCTGCCACTACAAAACCTACTACATTCATGGGGGCACCAATCGTAAGAAGCGGGAACAGATGATCACGGAGTTCCAAGACCCAGACACCGAATCGTCGATCTTTGTTTTGTCTCTAAAAGCAGCCGGTGTCGGCATTACCTTGACCAAAGCCAACCACGTCTTCCACTTCGATCGCTGGTGGAATCCTGCTGTCGAAGACCAGGCCACGGACCGCGCTTTTCGGATTGGGCAAAAGAAAAACGTGTTTGTCCACAAGTTTGTGGCGATGGGGACGCTGGAAGAGCGCATTGACCAGATGATTGAGGACAAGAAAAAACTGGCAGGGGCGATCGTCGGAGCCGATGAGTCTTGGCTCACAGAACTCGATAACGACGCCTTCAAACAGCTCATTGCCTTGAACAAAAGCGCAATTTTGGAGTGATAGCAATGGCTCAGCAATTTAGTCGCAGCTGGTGGGGACAGAAGTTTATTGAAGCGATCGAACGGCTAACGGATGCGGGGCGTTTGAGTCGGGGTCGTTCGTACGCCAGGGGCAATAAGGTTAAAAGTTTCGAGATTGACGGGGGACTTGTCGTTGCTCAAGTGAGGGGATCCGTGAATCCCTACTTTGATGTCTACAAAGAGCCGCTGTACAACACGGTGATTGATTTTGAGCCCATTAGTAAAGCTAAGTGGGCGGCTGTCATTGCGCTCATTGCGTCTAAAGCCAGTCTCATCTCACGGCTACTACTCAACGAGATTCCTGACAATATCGAGGATAGTTTCAAAACCTTGGGGCTGAACTTGCTACCCGCTAGCAAAAAAGATTTTGAGACGCGATGTTCTTGCCCCGATTACAGCAATCCCTGTAAGCACATTGCTGGTGTGTATTACCTGATTGCAGCCGAGCTCGATCGCGATCCCTTCCTGCTATTCGAATTACGTGGTCTGCCTCGGGAAGCGCTCAAAGCCGAACTTGCTAAAAGTCCGCTAGGTCAAGCTTTGGCTGCTGAACTCTCAGCCCAGCAGAGACCGCCCACTCCAGTCGATCACTACTACACTCGGCCTCAGCCCCAACCTGCTGAAGATCTGAGCTTGAAAGACTTTTGGCAGGGCCAGAAACGTCTACCCCAGACCATTGAAGTCGCCTCTCCCTCAGCCGTCCCCGCTGTGCTGGTAAAAAAACAAGGGGATTTCCCGCCGTTTTGGGACCGAGACAACTCATTTATCGAAGCTATGGAGGGGTTGTACGAGTATGTCAAGGTCAAAAACAAGAATAGGCTGTGAGTTGAGGCAGATTTGATCTGAAAATGACTGGTAAAGGTGCATCGCTGCGCGGATGACACCCAACGGCTTTCGTTCTGGGGAGGACGCTGCCGCGTCATAAATGATTGGTATCACTAGCCACCATCACAGGTACATTGGCCTAGCGTCTGACAATTCACCTGAATGTTCGGGGACTGCGTTTGAAAGGCTTCAAGACGCTGCTGCAAAGCGGTTTGTTCGGCTGAATTGAGCCGGATCTGATCCAAAATCTGAGTGAGTTCTGCTTCAATTTCATTCTGCTCTGGACCGCTGCAGTTGGCACGTATCAAAATGTCTTGCAGCAGATCATGACGCATGTCTTGCACATATCGTGCGAAAACCGTCAGGGGCGATCGCAGTAGATACTCTGCGTGCTGCTGCTGGTATTGGTCAATCTGTTGTAGCAGTTGTAGATGCTTGCCCTCTCCTAGCAGGCTGTAGCCGCCATAATCCCAAGTAAGTTGAAAGAAGGTCGGCCATCCCTGGACTTCGCCATTCAGGACAAAGGAAGACTCATAGTAGTTTTGCAACAGATTGAAGAAGTCATCATCGGCTGGCGTTATGGTTTTGGCTGCGATCGCCTGAAACTCTTCTAGATCTAGTGCAAAGCCGGGTTCTGTACATTCCGCCACGCAGATCGATTCAAGCCCCCAGATGCCCAAATTAGTGGTTCTAAATTGCGCTAACGGCTCATCCCCAAACAGGTTGCTATAGGTTGGCTCTGTCAACAGATCATCGGTCAGTCGTAATACCAAGCCGAAAAGTTCTTCTGTTTGCCAATCCCCAAATTCATCGGGGTTGTTGTAAGCGTCAATCGCGATACCTTGATAGAAGTTGGCCTCCCCAATTTGCCAGGACTGAAAAAACGTTTCCAAGACTTCCGAGGCTAGATCTTGAGGAGGTTGAATTGTAGAGGCTGCGATCGCCGCATCGAGAACAGACGGGTCTTGGCTTTCGGTGGATGGCTGCGCGATCGCCAAATGTGCATCGCCGCCCATAAAAGGTAACAGAACCAATCCCAAAATTGAAAACGTTGCCGCGTAGAGAGCTTTCATAGAACTTTTCTTACACCTAGAAATAGTGGTGTTTGTAGGGTTCCCTACAGAACAAAGTCACTTGATTCCTAAGTCTAGAGAAGCTTTGTTGCGAGGAAATTCAATATAGTGAGCCGTCTCATCGGCAACATCTTGGCCGAAGAGAACTTCCACAACCGCCAGGGACATGTCGATACCTGCGGCAACCCCAGCCGAAGTGAAGATACCATCCGCCACCACGCGGCGATCGCGCTGTACAGCAATGGATGCATCAAGTTTAGCCAGAGAATCGAGGGCTCCCCAGTGGGTCGTGGCTCGTTTATGGCTGAGTAAGCCTAGCTTGGCTAGCAGCAATGCTCCAGTACAAACCGAAGTAACCTGATCGGCCTGCTGGCTAATAGTTTGAATCCAAGTGAGGGTTTCGGCGTCTTGCAATAGAGGACGCGTGCCAAAGCCACCAGGAACTACTAGCAGACTGATCGGAGGGGCTGAGGTGAAATCATAATCAGGCAACACCCGCAGTCCCCCGACCGCACTGACAATATCAGCCGTTTTAGCCACCGTGAAAACGTGAAAAGGAGCACTTTCATCTGTACGACGCGATTCCACACCCGGAACCAAGCGAGTACGGGAGAAAACTTCAAACGGTCCGGTAAAGTCCAATACCTCGACCTCTGGAAAGATCAGGATGCCAACATTGAGTTTTGTGATGGCCACAAGTCTTGTGAATCCTCTAGAGTTGCCAGGCTTAGATTATCCAACCTTGCCAGCGTTGAGTAGAGCACAGTCAGCAATGGCGCTGTAATCTCTTGCTAAAGCCAGCAACT
>JBCBJE010000533.1:0-4533 GCA_038523735.1 Cyanobacteria bacterium J06626_18
ATTTTGGCTAGTGGCGTAGTCGACCAGGCATTTGGAGACAACGCTTTTGCCCTGGCCGCCTTTTTCTGAAGTAACGAGAATAATATGTGTCATCAGTTGTCTGAGTAGGTAGGCAGGATCAAATACATGACCAAGTCGCTGAACCCATTTGGATGCAACCACTCAGTATGTAAATTCACGGCATTGCTATTGAAACCAGGAAATTTTTAGAAGGCTTCTAGATGTTGGTCTGGCGGCAAGTAATCACAGAGGAAGGAACGCGTAAGTCCCTGTTTCTTAAAGTTTTATGTATTCTCGCCACTGTGTTCTTTCTGCCTGTTCAAACTCTCCTGGTAGGATTTGTGCATTCTTGACTTAACTTGTGGAGCTGACGATGCCCGACTTTGCAACCCTAGGTGTGTTTTTGACGGCGGCCTTTCTGCTCAGCATTACCCCTGGCCCCGGCATTCTCTACACGCTAGCTCGAACACTCCATGGTGGCAAAGCGGCAGGGATAGCGTCTGTATTGGGCTTATTTGTGGGGGGACTGTTTCATGTTATGGCTGCAGCCATCGGCATTTCTGGTTTATTGATGACATCGGCGATCGCCTTCACAATGGCCAAATACGCCGGTGCCGCCTACCTGATTTACTTAGGACTCCGTACGCTACTGAGCCGAGAAACGACATCACACAGCGCTTTTTGGGAAGCCGAGCCTCGCCAACACCTGCGTATATTTTGTCAGGGTGTCATTACCGAAACCTTGAATCCCAAAACAGCTCTCTTCTTTCTGGCGTTTGTTCCTCAGTTTATTGATGTGGCGAATGGTCACGTTTTTATGCAGTTCTTGATATTGGGCTTACTGACAGCGCTGCTGAATCTCGCCGCTGATTTAACGGTCGTGTCCTTTGCAGGGCCGATTGGTCAGCGACTCCGCACCAGTTCTCGGTTCCGCCAAGGACAGCGCGTTGCCTCCGGTTGTACGTTGATTGGGTTGGGCGCATATGTGGCTGTGGCAGAGCAGACATAGGGATACATATGTTGAGTTTTTGGGCGCGGACGAGCGGCACTTGGATTAATGTCGCAACAGTGTTGATTGGCTCTGGCTTCGGCCTGCTGTTGCGTCATCGGTTGCCCGCTGCCATGCAGCAAATTATTACCCAAGCAGTGGGTCTGCTGACGCTGATATTAGGATTTGCGATGGCAGGTAGTCTCTTCGAGGTGGAGGCCGGTCCCATTGATGGGGTGATTCTGGGGCTGTTGTCTCTTGCCACGGGGGGACTGCTCGGAGAATGGTGGCAGTTAGAGAAAAAACTAATCGCCTTGGGAGATGCGCTCAAAGCCCGAGTCAAAGGCGGGGGGTCCTTTACTGAAGGCTTTGTAGCCGCCAGTCTGCTTTTCTGTATTGGTCCGATGACTGTACTCGGTAGCTTGAACAACGGTCTTTCTGGTGACAATACCCTGCTAATGCTAAAAGCCACAATGGATGGCTTGGCAGCGATCGCGCTTACAGGTAGCTATGGTATTGGCGTTGGTTTCTCAACCCTCACGGTTTTGGTCATCCAGGGTAGCCTCTCCCTCCTCGCAGGTAGTCTCTCAACCGTCATTGCCGACCCCGCCACCGACCCGCATGTTCTGCTGACAACCGGCATCGGCGGCATGATGATTATCGGCCTCGGCCTCGGCCTCCTGGAAGCCGCCAAAATCCGCGTCGCCTCCTTCTTGCCAGCCCTTGCACTCGGCCCTATGGTGGTCGCGATCGCCCGCTTCCTATCCCCCACCTGAACAATTCCCTCACGCTCCCTCGCCCCTCCACCCCTCCCCTGACACACTTCCGAATTCCAATTCCAAATTCGCCACCCTTCCACCCTCCCAATCTCCTCCTCTCGCGTAACAACTCCGCAAAAACCCGCGAACCCGCTGTAGATCTAGGTCATGATTGTAGGACTACATGCACTAAGTTAGGCAAATCAAATGGGGCTGTTTGATAGCGTATTCAACACCGAGCAAGGGATCACGGAAGCCGAATTGACGCCTGCTGAGGCATTTGCCGCCATAGCGCTAGTTGCGATCGCGGCTGACGGCTATCTCTCGGATCAAGAAGGCAACGACATGACGATGACGCTGTCTCGTATGCAGCTCTTTCGCAGCTACTCCAACGATGTCATGCACCGCATGTTTGATAAGCTGCTGGCCATGCTCAAGTTCCAAGGCCCAGGCGACTTGATTTACCTGGCTAAGAGCCACTTACCTCAGAATCTCCGCGAAACCGCCTTTGCAGTTGCTACCGACTTAGTTCTCTCAGATGGAACGGTTACAACTCAAGAACAAGCGTTTTTAGACGACCTCTATCGCATCCTTGAGATCCCAGGTGATACTGCCTTACAGATTGTTCAGGTCATGACAATCAAGAATCGTGGCTAGGCTGTGTGGGTAGAGGGTAGAGGGTAGAGGGTAGAGGGTAGAGGGTAGTGAGTGGGAAAACCGATTAACCAGTTACCAATCACCAACTATCAACCTCTACCCTGTCCCCTTCCCCATCTCCCCATCTCCCTATCCCCCTTTCCCAGCAACACCTCCGTCTCCTCCTGCGCTTGCTTCAGAGCCGCTGCAGCAGACTGCTGTCCTCGTAGGATTTTACCCAGGGCCGTCTGCAGGATTTCGGAAGCTGCGTCGTATTGCGGAATAGATGGTCGGAAAACGGAGGAGTGCTCCAGGAATTCGAGCATTTGGGGCATCATTGGGTACTGCTCAATGATGTCTGCATCTTGGAACAGCGATCGCCGACTGGGCAAAAAGCCCGATGCCAACACAAATCGTTTTTGAGCCGCCTCACTGGTGAAGTATTTGATCGCTTCCCATGCAGCGTCTGGATGCGCTGCGTTTTGTGAAATGCCAAAGCCCCAACCACCGCGACAACCCACGCCAGGGTTGTCTGTGAAGGAAAAAGGCAAGGCGATCGCGACCCGTTCATCCCAACCCTGCTGCGCCATCTCTGTCCAGAAATAGGGCCATCCGCGTAAAAAAACGGCTTGCCCTTGTTTGAATACCTCTAAAGAAGACTGCTCCGTGTAGTCAGTCACAATCAGCGGTGAAATGCCTTGCTGAATCAGGTCTCGTAAAAGCTGGATGGCTCGGATGGTGGATGGAGTGTCTAAGCCCACTTGTTGGCTTTCAGGATCAATCCAGGTGGCACCAAAGCTGCTCATAACCTCGTACACATTAGCTACTAAGCCTTCGTATGAACGCCCCTGCCAAAGGTAGCCAAAGCTCACATCAGAGGTTCGCTTCAAAGTATTCACTATCTGGTCTAAATCTGTCAGTGTTGAAGGCAGAGACAGAGCCGATTGATCTAGCAAATCTTTGCGGTAGTAAAGCACCCCAACGTCAGACCGCATTGGGAGGCGATAGAGGCCGTTTATCTGGGGTTTATCTGGTAACTCACTGGGCAAGAATCCCGCAAGATCAACCTGATCCTGCTTCACCAGAGGCATTAAATCCACTAGCTGATTGGCAAACTGAGACGTCCACACAGTGTCCATGTAGACCAAATCATATTGAGCCACTTCAGTTTGGAAATCGGCAGTGTAGATGGCCTTCCGCTGATCGGTTGTGTATGTCCTTTCTGGATCGGTCACCAGATAGATTTGGATGTCTGGATGAGCTTTTTCAAAGTCAGCAATAACGATTTCCCAAGGCTCGACTTCATCCTGAGGCACTACAAATGAAAGGACTGTCGGAGCCTTTCGGGGCCAAGTAAGACCCCACAACAACAGACCGATAATTTGTAACGCTAGTACCACCGTCAGTAACTTTGACAGAGCGCGCCAAGATTTTCGGCGAGTTTTGGAGTGAACCTGACTCATCACACAACAAGGTGAGGGGACGCAAGCTGAAGTGGCTCAGGTTTGGCAATACCGTAACCCTGAGCATGATCAATTCCAATATTACGTAAACACACTAAGGTTGCTTCATCCTCAACGAACTCAGCAATGGTCTGCATATCCATCATGTGGGCGATGTGATTAATCAACTGAACAATCGCTAGATTATGGGGCTCTTGCAAGATGTTCCTGATCAGACTACCGTCAATTTTCAGAAAATCTACACGCAATTTCCTTAAGTAGGCGAAAGAAGATAAACCACTGCCAAAGTCATCTAAAGCAAACTTGACACCCAGATTGCGCATTTGATGAATGAATTCAGTTGCTTCAGACCAATGAGAAATGGCCGCTGTTTCCGTAATTTCAAAACATAAGCAGCTTGCCAGCTTGCCGGCTTGATGAACTAGATCTTTAGCATGATTTAGGAACCGCTCGTCGCTGAGACTAACACCAGAGAGGTTGATCGAAATCAAAAAGTTCTCCCCTGTAGCAACCTTTTGCCTCAATGCACAGTTGAGTACAGTTTCTAGAACCCAGCGATCAAGAATTCCAATTACGCCGTAGCGCTCTGCCGCTGGAATCAACTTGCCAGGAGAAACGACTTGGTTGTCTCTGTCTCTGAATCGGATAAGAACTTCGAAGTGCTCCACTGGGTAGGCAGATTTGGATA
>JBCBJE010000534.1:0-4530 GCA_038523735.1 Cyanobacteria bacterium J06626_18
CGCTCGATCGCGATCGCGTTATGCAAGCATGGGATCGGCAGCAGCCCTATGCCCTCGACTATCGCCTACAGCTCCCCGACGGCGGTGAACGCATCGTCAACGAACAGGTACAGGTGTCACCCCATCGCATCACCGGCACCGTGCAAGATATTACCGAGCGGCACCAGGCAGAAATGGCCCTACGAGAAAGTGAAACGCTGCGAACCACCATGTACCGCTACCTGAGTCAGGATCTGGCAGAAGAGCTCCTGGATACGGGCAAGACCTCGGTAGGTGGGGCACGGCAGTTCGTCTCGATCTTGTTTGCCGACATTCGCGGCTACACTCGCCTGAGCGAACAGATGCCCCCTGAAATGGTCGTAGACCTGCTGAATGCCTATTTCGAGATTATGGTAGACGTGATTTTTGAGCAGAACGGCACGCTCGACAAGTTCATCGGCGATGCCATCATGGCGATTTTTGGCTCGCCTGTTCCCCAGGCGGACCACGCCCAACGCGCCGTGAGAACCGCACTCAACATGCAGCAGGCCCTAGCTCAGTTCAACCAACAGCAGCGACAGCAAGGAAAACCTACCATTGAGATCGGCATAGCGATTAATTCAGACCATGTGGTAACGGGCAACATTGGCTCCAGCAAGCGTATGGAGTTTACCGCTATCGGTGATGGGGTCAACCTGACTGCACGACTGGAGGGGCTCACGAACCTCTACGGCTGTAGCATTCTGATTAGCGAGTACACGTATCAGCTTTGCCGAGATGAAGTTTGGGTGCGAGAGCTGGACTATGTGAGGGTAAAGGGCAAAACCCAGCCGGTATATATTTATGAGCTGCTAGCCATGAAAGCAGATTCGCCTGTTTACCCACAACAGACCTGGGTAGATTGCTATCATCAGGGGCGGCAGCACTATCACAACAAAAACTTCGAGACAGCAATGGAGCTGTTCTCCAAAGTTCTACACCAGACTCCTGATGATCGGGCAGCTAATCTCTACTATGAACGCTGCCAACAGTGGCTGCAGTCTCCTCCTGACGGGGAATGGGACGGTGCCTGGCAGTTTGAGACAAAATGAGCGACAACAGAAACAAGCACAGCGTCAGCTCGCTCGATTGCCATCTTTGTCGATCAACAGTTCTCCGTCTTCTTTCTCGAAGGGACCGGGTGGCCACTGCTCCAACAGATCGAGGACGGTTTCACTGGGGCGGCAGAGCCTGACGCCTTTGCGGGTGCAGACAATAGGTCGATTAACCAGGACAGGATGCTCAAGCATGGCCGAGAGGATCGTCTCATCCGCGACGTCTGGCTCTAGCAGACCCAGTTCTGCCGCAGGGGACTTGGTTTCGCGCAGGGCGGTACGGGGCGTCAGGGCAGCCGCAGCAAACAGCGCCAGTAGGTGAGGGCGAGTCCAGCCTTCCTTTAGATATTCAATCACGATAGGTTCGTAGCCCGCTGCCTCAATTGTCTTGAGGACGTTGCGCGACGTGCCACAGTCGGGATTGTGGTGGATAACGATCACGATTTGATCTCCAACTTAATGGGAGCTGCCGCTAATAGTCTACCGATCAACCGTGCCCTTGTGATTCGTGCCCTTCTATTGTCCAACCGCTGTAGGATGACAGTGGACTGTCAAGGGGCGTACTCGAACGGCTCACTAAGCGTCCTTAATACAATCCAAAGGGTGAAGGATCTCAATGACGTTGCAGGTGATTGGGTTAATTATTGGCGGTGTTTTGCCAGCGCTGTTCTATGGCATTTCAAGCGTGTTTGCCAAAAGCAGCGCCAACCTAGGAATGTCTGTCGGGGGCCATTTAGTATTTATCGGCCTTGCAATCAGTATGACAGGGGTGCTGTTCAACTTCGTCTTGCCTGGTAATGTACCGTCGCTGGCAGCAATCGGTTCGTCGGCGATGCAGGGCGTGTTTTGGGGATTAGGCACCGGCTGCGTCGTGCTCGGCATCCTCAAGTATCAGGCCCCATTGGCTAAGCTGGTGCCGCTCTACAACATGAATACGCTCATTACTGTCGGGCTGGCACTGGCGATTTTTGCCGAGTGGCGCGAAGTCAATCCTTTTCAGCTACTGGCTGGGGCTGGGCTGATTATTGTTGGCGGGATTTTGGTCTCGGGAGCGTAGGACAAGTCTCCATCCCTACGTTGTAGGGGTACGTGTTTAGCGTGTAGCTAGGCGGCTCTGTTTTTGAGCATCATGGCATGTGCGACTTGTTCAGTGAACGAGTCGCCTCGCTGCTGGCAAGTAGCCGCCAGCGAGGCCAGGATAGCCCAGGTGTTTGCCCCCTTGGTGGTTTTATTGCCACAAGATAGCTTGCGACTAATGACCGCAGGTCGTAGTTGCCGCTCTGCCAAGTTATTGGTGGCATCGACCGCTGGATTATCGAGGAAGGTGAACAGATGGTCTTGCTGCTTTCGCAAGCGACTGCGGACCTTTTCTTCCTGTCGACCTTGGTCATCGCTCGGTCTCGGTGTCGCCAGTAGTGTCTCAAATCGTATTTCTAACGCTTGCCTGAGGGTCTGCCATTGGCCATCCGGTAAGCTCGCTTGAAGACGTTTGAGAAGCAGCGCAGTATGCAGCAAGGCTCGCAGTTCTAGCAGATAGGCTGAGCCGGTCCCGGCATCACTACGCAAGGCTTGGGATAACGCTTTGAGATGATGGGCGTAGCACTTTTGCTGCACGCCTTCGATGCCGTCGTAGACCGATAAACAGTCGCTGACCAAAACGCCCTTGAAGTTCTGACCTAGAATGGCCTCGGCGGTTGCCCGATTGCGGCTATTGACTACTCGATAGTACGTTCCCGCTGAGTTGGTGTAGACCCACAAGGTATACCCGCTACCCCCAACCCACCAGCCGGTTTCATCGGTGTGAATAACTTCGCTCGCGCGTAGCGCTTCTAAGGTTTGCTCATAGTCGCCGGTCAACTGCTTGGCCACCCGGTCTAGCGCTTGCGACAGACCACCGGGGCTTAGCTTCAAACCCAGTCATGCCTCGAGTACCTGAGTGGTTTTACGCATCGTCAGCTTCACATCTTTGTTCAACATCGCAGCTAGACCCAGTGTTCTTGGCCCTAGCTGTGTCCCGGCCGCGCCCGTTGCCCGTGACACCTGCAGCGGATGGGTTGAACTGACCTGTGCCTCGCAGTGGTCACAGTGATTTCGGTACGTGCGTAATCGGATGATGCGGGGAACCACGACGGGCACTTCAATAATCGTCTGGTCTATCGCTCGCTGATGACAGAGCGCTAAATCATGACCACATTCGGGGCACTGTGATACCCGAACTTCGATATGCGCATCATGCGCTGACGGCGGCGGTGATTGACGCCACACACCCTGATGTCCTGGTTTGCGTCCGGACGGCTTCGGTGCTTTAGTGCGCTTTTTCTCGTCAATCCGGAAGGGGGCGACGCTACCCGTCAGTTGAGTCGCTTTCAGGGGGGCAATTTCGCTCTGTAATACCTGGAGTTGCTGCCGGTGTTCAGCCAGTTCTGCCGCTTGGGCCAACCGTTGACGAGCTTGACGTTCCAACACCAACAGAAGCTGCTCTGGCGAATCACTCAGCAGCTTTCGCCCGATGGCCAACACCCGCTCAACTGCGGTCTCAATGGCCTCCGGGCGATACGTTGTGGGCGCGGGCGATGAGGTGTGCAAAAGCAGGGCAAGGTGGTTATTTGATGGCTGCTACTACCTTAGAACTTTCTTCCGATAACAGGTTTACTGCTATCCGTACAAGTACGCTAAACACGTACTTGTAGGGATGGAGACTTGTCGGTCCAGACTTAGGTAATATCTGAGAATCCTGCCTGGCGTTGCCCCAAAGACTGCCAGCAGTAGCAGGCAAGAAGCCTCTTCTGTGATTACCATTTGGAGGAAAAAGAGTGCCCAGAGTTGAGCCATTTGAACAGAATGTGGATAAGTATGAGGTCTGGTTCGAGCATCACAGACCTGTTTATGAGTCGGAACTCGAAGCAATTCGGGTGCTGCTGCCCAAAAATGGGGAAGGGTTAGAAGTCGGTGTTGGCACGGGGCGCTTTGCTGCTCTGCTGGGTATAGGTATCGGCATAGACCCATCGCCTGCCATGTCAAAGCTCGCGACCGAGAGAGGGATTGAGGTGCGTCTTGGCGTCGGTGAAAACCTACCCTATGAGGACAGTCACTTCAATTTCGTTCTGCTAGTCACTACAATTTGCTTCTTAGACGATGTGCCTGCTGCCTTGAGTGAGGCTTACCGCGTGCTGAGGCCAGGAGGAAACCTCCTGATTGGGCTCGTAGACCGTGAAAGCCCCCTTGGCCAGATCTATGAGTCACGCAAGCAGGACCATGTGTTCTATCGGGATGCCACATTCCTTTCTACGGATGAGGTCGTTACTTATATGAAACAAGCTGGCTTTTGTGATTTTGTTTTTCGTCAGACGATCTTCCAGAACCTGAACGATATGAAAAAAGCTGATCCGGCGACGCCAGGCTATGGCGAGGGTGCTTTTGTAGTTGTCAGGGGTACGAAACCCTCTGTTTCTATGTC